>JACUUU010000012.1 GCA_014859065.1 Anaerolineales bacterium | reverse complement strand
CATTTTTCTTAGTAAAATTTGTAGGCAACTGGCTCCGTCAAAGAATATGTGATAGTTGTCACTTTACAAGCAAATATCTTTACTTGATAATACCCACAAACATTGGTACCTACAAAGCTTTCAGAAAGCTCAAAAGAACAAGATAATGTCTGTTGAAGAAATCAACCCCATCCTGCAGATCACTCACCCACTGAATGGGTTGCTCATGATTGCCATTCCGGTTGGATTAGGGATTTATATTGTTAGACGCTTCAAGTTGAGCTGGAGATTCTTCTTCATCGGGGGTCTGGTTTTCATCCTTTCGCAAGTTTTTCGCTTTCCTTTTATCTGGGGAACCAGTTTTGCCTTCGAGAGAGGTATCTTGCCACCGATATCACCAAACTGGCACTTTACTTTTAATCTCCTTTTTCTAAGCATTAGTGCGGGTGTTTTTGAAGAGAGTGCCCGTTATTTGATGTACCGTTGGTGGGTAAAAGACGCCCGTTCATGGCGTCAAGGGATTTTACTTGGCACCGGACATGGAGGTTTTGAAGCGATCATATTAGGCGTACTGGTATTATTTGGGTTTTTCCAGATGATGGCTATCTTGGGTCAAGATCTAGCTACATTGGTGGATGCTTCACAGCTATCTTTAGCAGAACAACAGGTGCAAGAATACTGGACATTACCCTGGTATCTAACGTTATTTGGAGCACTAGAACGAGCTTTTATAATACTATTACATATTAGTTTATCGTTGATGGTATTACAGGTATTCATTCGCCGTCAAATCCGTTGGCTTGCGTTAGCTTTCGGCTGGCATGCTTTAGTAAATGCAGTCGGTGTTTATTTGCTGAACACCAGTGGTATGATTGCTGCGGAAGTTGGTATTGGATTAGGTGCTATTGTGAGCATCGGCATCATAATTCAACTCCGAGACGCCGATGCCCCACCTGACAGAACATTGAATGAACCGCCTCTACCAAAACATAAGCGCCTATCAAAAATCGATACAGTTGAAGAAAACCATGATGTTATAGAGAGAACTCGCTATACAGAATAACTATGATCACGACTGATAATCTTACTAAAAAATTTGGCGAAACCCTGGCTGTTGACCGATTATCCCTTCAGATTCCAGAGGGAGAAGTATTTGGTTTTCTTGGCCCAAACGGTGCTGGGAAGACTACCACCGTTCGCATGTTGACCAGTTTGATTGGTCCTACATCAGGATCAGCTACTGTAAACGGCTTTATTGTCGGACAAGAAGACATCAACATTCGTCGTACAGTTGGCATATTAACCGAGACGCCAGGAATGTACGATAATATCAGCGCGGAGCGAAATTTACAAATCTACGCCAGTCTGTACGAAGTAAATGACCCTAGTGGACAGATCGAGAAATACCTTCGAATGCTTGGATTATGGGAGCGCAGGAAAGATGAAGCAGGCACTTTTTCGAAAGGTATGAAACAAAAGCTGGCAATTGCGCGTGCTTTGCTGCATGAACCACGTATCCTGTTCTTAGATGAACCAACTGCAGGCTTAGACCCAGAGGCTTCGCGGCTGGTACGAGATTTCATAATTGAGATAAAGAAACAGGGCCGTACAATTTTCTTATGCACCCATAATTTGGATGAAGCAGATCGTCTCTGCGACCGAATCGGCGTGTTCAAAACCCACCTACTTGTTTTGGACACACCAAATCGTCTACGGGAGCAGCTTTTTGAACGTAAGGTTGTTTTTCATTTGAGCAGCGTGGATAAATCCGTTGAGACTCTAGTCAGCCAGTTACCATTCGTTCACGAAACACGCCTTATCGACAGCAAGTTAGTAGTCACCTTGGATGATCCTGAAACCCATAATCCCGACATCATCAGAACGTTAGTTAATGCTGGTGCAGACATCCAATTTGTTGGCGAACTGCGTCGTTCATTGGAGGATGTTTATTTGCAACTGATGAAACCCAGTGACTGAAGTGATATAGGCTTAGTCAGGCATTTAACCCAAGACTTTTCTAAGAGAAATCCTATGGATAAGATCAAGACCATTATTTTGAAAGATTGGGCTGAAGTTTTCAAGAATCGTTTTGTGCTCTTCACAGTAGCCTTCATGCCATTAATCTTTACCGCCCTACCTTTAGGTCTATTGGTAGCGTTCTCGGGTTCCGACCTTGATGCAGGTGGAGGGGATGTGCCTTCACAATATTTGGCAACGTGTCCCCCAGAGCTAACAGGAGGAGAATGTTTTCAAGTATATCTCGTAACCACATTTCTGATCTTATTCCTAATGCTACCCATGATAATTCCGGTAACAATTGCGGCATATTCGATAGTTGGTGAAAAAACTACTCGCAGCCTCGAACCACTTCTTGCTACCCCGATCACTACTGTTGAGCTGCTTATCGGGAAAAGTTTGGCGGCTGCTATACCCGCAATAGGAGCTACCTGGACAGGATTTCTGATATTTACAATCGGATCCTGGATCATCGTGGAGAACCCGCAGGTATTTTCAGCAATACTCGATCCATTATGGCTGCTAGCTATTCTACTGGTGGGACCGCTGATGGCGTTGTTGTCCGTGACAGCCAGCGTAATGGTCTCCTCTCGGGTTAATGACCCTCGTGTAGCTGAGCAGTTATCCATGATTGTCATCGTTCCATTGCTGGTATTGTTTTTCGGCCAGGTAACCGGTTTTTTCATCATTAACCGTATGATCATCCTGGTATTGGCAGGCATCCTGGTCGTGTTAGACAGTATATTGTTGTATTTTGCTGTGCAGCTCTTTCAACGCGAAACAATTCTCACCCGCTGGAAATGATATGAATAAGAAAAATCAATCCTTGATATTATTAGTTTCTTTCGCCATGATACTATTTGGGGTTGAATCCACCCGTGCTGATGAAGAAGCGGAATTGGATTTAAATATGCGCAGAGATTTTGGGTACGGGTTTGGGGCTGATATTCAAGGAACTTTCAGCTTGCGGGCGAGCTCCTCTGCTGAACTCACGAGGGTCGTTTTCTTCATAGATGATGAAACATTGGCAGAAATAAACGAGCCACCTTTCCGCGTTCAATTCCAAACCAGCAATTATGACCCAGGTTTACATACACTACACGCAATCGGCTTTACACAGGAAGAGAAAGAAATTCACTCACGACAGATTCGTGCTAACTTCCTGAGCGCTGAAGATGCACGCTCTTCGTTCTTAAGAATCTTAATCCCAATCCTGGGATTAATCCTGGGGATAACCATACTTGGTTTCGTTGGCCCTTTCCTATTAGGTCGTGGAAAATCAGCCAAGAAATCCCCCGATACAAAAAGGAGTTATGGTGTATTCGGTGGAACTATCTGTTCAAGATGTAAGCAACCTTATGCAATCCAGGGTTGGGGACCAAATTTAATCGCCGGAAAACTAAATCGATGCCCACATTGTGGAAAATGGGGTTTGGTTCGGCGTGCTAACCCAACAGATTTAGCATTGGCAGAAGCAGAGCAGATAGACCATGATGATATAAGACTGCAACCAGATTCAATTAGTGAGGAGGAACGGTTGAGAAAAGAGATATCCGATACCCGTTATAGAGACCTCTGATTTCACACAAGTTAAAAGGACTTTTTATACCTTTTTCATGTGACAGTTGGCACTTCACAGAGAACATTATTGAATTGATAATCAATTTGGACAAATACAATCAGAGTTTGCCTTAAATAATGCGAATAGGAGGATTGTTGATGCCAGTAAAGGGTTGGATAGAAGTCAGCGAGAACTATTGTAAAGGATGTGAGCTTTGTGTGCATGCCTGTCCCCAACAAACCCTTAAACTAGATCCGGACCACCTGACACCCAAAGGTTACCACCCTGTTTACCTATACAAAGATGGATGCACTGGTTGTGCTATTTGCGCGATCGTGTGTCCTGAGGCTGCCCTCACTGTATACCGAGAAGTTCCTGCACGCCGAGCGATGAAACAAAGCGTGGGAGGCAAAGCATGACCCGCGAATTAATAAAAGGTAATATCGCCATTGCCGAAGCAGCAATCTGCGCAGGGGTAGAGGCGTATTTCGGTTATCCGATTACACCACAAACAGAATTATTAGAATGGTTTTCAAAACGAATGCCCGAACTAGGACGCACATTCTTGCAGGCAGAAAGCGAGCTGGCAGCCATCAATATGGTTTACGGGGCTGCATGCACAGGTCGAAGAGTGATGTCCTCATCCTCCAGCCCAGGGATAAGCTTGATGATGGAAGGTTTATCGTATATAGCTGGGACGGAGATACCTGTCGTGTTAGTGGATGTGATGCGTGGTGGTCCTGGGTTGGGCAATATTGCTCCATCTCAAGGGGATTATAACCAGATCGTTCACGGAGGCGGACATGGTGATTTCCGCCCTATTGTTTTGGCTCCAGCAAGCATTCAAGAGTCCATCGATCTTACAGTAGAAGCTTTTGACATTGCTGAGAAGTACCGCACAATTACTGTAATCTTGATCGATGGTAATATCGGGCAAATGATGGAACCTGCCGAGCTACCTCCAATGAAACCAATTAAAAGCTCCGAACCAGAATGGGCTGTAACTGGAGCTCAGGGTCGTGAGAGGCGTATTTTAAGCTCTATTTACTTGGACCCCGAAGAAGAAGAAAAATTAAACTTGCGTCTGTTAGATAGATGGCGCCAGATTGAAGCAAACGAAATACGCGTCAAAGAATATTATCTTGAAGATGCCGAGCTGGTAGTAGTTGGATTTGGTACTGCGGGGCGGGTTTCCTTGTCTGCTGTTAGAGCCGCTCGAGCTGAAGGTATTAAAGTTGGATTACTCAGACCAATAACGGTAAGTCCATTCCCTACTGCGAAACTAACCGAATTATCAAACCGAGCAAAATCATTTCTAGTAGTCGAAATGAATTCTGGTCAGATGCTTGATGATGTATTACGGGCAGTAGGCGGCTCCATTCCAGTCGAGTTTTATGGACGCATGGGTGGAGTTGTTCCTTTCCCCGACGAGGTTCTGGGAGAAATTCAAAGAATATCAAGTGACACTCCCAAATTGAATGGTAATCCACGCACAAAATGGTTGAAGAAATTTTCACCCCTGAAGGAATAAGAGGAAGGTTTGTATGGATACATCTGTACCAAGCGAAGTCGTTTATCAACGCCCGGATACCTTTACCCCTATTGCAACTCATTATTGCCCTGGGTGCACTCATGGTGTTGCTCACCGGTTGATTGCTGAAGTCATCGATGAGATGAATCTGCGCGAGCAGACAATAGGTGTTGCTTCGGTTGGTTGCTCCGTCTTTTCATATAATTATTTTAATGTTGATTTCGTGGAGGCAGCCCATGGACGTGCTCCAGCTATGGCAACTGGTATCAAACGGGTGCTTCCCGACAAATTGGTCTTCACATATCAAGGAGACGGAGATCTGGCCTCTATTGGGATGGCGGAAATCGTTCACGCAGCTGCCCGAGGTGAAAATATCACCACTTTTTTCATTAATAATGCAAACTATGGTATGACTGGTGGTCAAATGGCGCCTACGACACTTCCTGGTCAGAAGACTACCTCTTCACCTTACGGCAGGGATGTAGAATTGACAGGGTATCCAATGCGTGTATCAGAACTCCTGGCGACTCTTACAGGCGCCGGTTATGTAGTTCGTCGAAGTTTACATGATGCTAAACATATCCGGCAGGCCAAGAAAGCTGTTCGATTGGCATTTGAAACACAAGTTCGAGGTTTAGGATTTTCTATGGTTGAGCTGTTATCCACGTGCCCAACTAACTGGGGTATGGATGCTGATAAAGCCTTAGAATGGCTGGAGGAACATATGATCCCTGCTTTTCCCCTCGGAGATTATAAGGTCTCAACCGATATCAGCCAGATCAAAGTCAAATAAACATGGAGAGTGAACATGCAAACTGAAATCGTAATCGCTGGGTTTGGCGGTCAGGGTGTCTTATTTGCAGGTCAGGTTCTGGCTTACACAGCCATGGATGCTGGTTTAGAAGTCACCTGGATGCCATCTTATGGCCCAGAGATGCGTGGTGGAACTGCTAACTGCACTGTGATAATCGCTGATGACGAAATCGGTTCTCCATTAGTTCGTAACCCCCGGGGCGTCATAGCTCTGAATCTGCCATCATTGGATAAATACGAATCCCTGGTAGCCCCGGATGGTGTGTTAATTGTAAACTCCTCATTGGTTAATCGCCAGGCAACCAGAAAGGATATCAAGGTTGTTAATATTCCAGCTAATGAATTAGCTGAATCCTTGGGAGACCGGCGTCTTACAAACATGGTTGTAGTTGGTGCATTAATAGAAATGTTACCGATCTTTTCACTTGATGATGTTGGAAAGTCTCTTGATGAGCACATGCCAGAGAGACACAAGAAGTTATTACCTCTAAACCTGCAGGCTCTTGAAGGTGGAGCCGTCTTTGTCAGGAAGGAGCTTGTAAAGCAATCTTTATAGATGGATCAATTCATCAATAAATACCAAAATATTTCCTATAAAAAAGACTCCCCTGAACTTGAACCTCGTGGCAATCAAACCACAGAAGTTCAAAATCGGGGGAGTTTTTGGTAGCTAAGAGTTCTATTTATCTTCAGCGATTGATATACCTTGGTGTTTTAATGCTGCATGAGCGGCTGCCAGACGAGCCACTGGGACACGGAATGGTGAACAACTCACATAGTTTTGTCCAATCATATGACAGAATTCTATCGATTCCGGATCACCACCATGCTCACCACAGATACCAACCTCCAAATCTGATCGCGCCTGGTGACCTTCTTCGACTGACATTCTCATCAAACGACCGACTCCATCTCGGTCTATCGATTGAAATGGATTGTTGGGTAAGATACCATCTTCGATATATTTTAATAAGAAATTGCGCTCAGCGTCATCGCGACTGTAACCATAAGTCATCTGAGTAAGGTCATTGGTACCGAATGAAAAGAATTCTGCCACTCCAGCAACCTCAGCCGCGGTGAGACAAGCCCTGGGTATTTCAATCATCGTTCCAAACTTATACGGAAAAGTAACATCCTTCTCTTGCATGACTGATTTAGCAATCTCTTCCAGTCGCGGCTGAATAACCCTCAGTTCGTTGACATGACCAGTAAGAGGAATCATGACTTCAGGCTTGGCGTGAAAGCCTTTCTTAGTCACATTAGCAGATGCCTCAAATATCGCTCTTACTTGCATCTCAACGATTTCTGGCATCATAATACTGAGTCGGACCCCCCTCAATCCCATCATCGGGTTGCTCTCATGCAACGCCTTTACGTTTTCAAGTAATAATTGTTTCTCTTCGAAACCCTCGGTCTCTCCCTTCACCTCCATAGTGATAGTTTCTTCTAATAATTCTTCCATTGAAGGCAGGAACTCATGTAGAGGTGGATCGATTAGGCGAATGATCACAGGAAAGCCATCCATGGCTTCAAAGAGACCTTCAAAATCCGACCGCTGGTAAGGGAGAAGTTCATCTAAGGCAGCTTTACGACCTTCAACAGAATCAGCCAGGATCATGCGTTGAACGATGGGTAATCGTTCGGGTTCAAAAAACATATGCTCAGTTCGACATAAACCAATACCAACTGCTCCATATTGGCGAGACCGGCGAGCATCTGCTGGGTAATCAGCATTTGCCCAGACTTCTAGACCTTTTGTTGGCCAGCCTTCAGGGAGCTGCCGAATTCCAGGTTGCGAGCATAATTCATCTGCCCAGGAAAGCAGGGTAAGCAGGTCTGTCTGTTCCTCGAGCTCTGGAGATACGGTTGGAATTTCCCCCAAAAACACTTCCCCAGATGATCCGTCTACCGATACCCAATCTCCTTCTTTTACAACAACACCAGCAACTTCCATCTGGTGTTTTTCTAAATTTATACGCACCGCTGCAGCCCCAACCACACAAGGAACTCCAAATTGGCGAGCGACCACCGCAGCATGAGAGGTTGCCCCTCCTTCACTTGTAAGGATGCCTTTTGAAGCTAACATCCCATGAACATCATCTGGCTTTGTGAAAGGACGAACCATGATCACATCTTGACCTTCTTCTTTTGCCATATGTTCAGCAGAATCAGCATCAAAATAAACCCGTCCGACAGCCGCACCAGGGGAAGCATTCACCCCAGTTGCCAATAATGTCCCCTCTCCTTGCGCTTTGATCTTTGCTTCAGGATCAAAATATGGGTGTAGGAGCGTATCGACATCTGCTGGCCGGACACGAAGAAGCGCTTCATCTCTATCAATCAAACCTTCATTGGTCATGTCTACAGCCATCTTAACCGCAGCTTTAGCTGTGCGTTTACCAGTCCGCGTTTGAAGCATCCACAACTTACCTCTTTCGATGGTGAATTCCACATCCTGCATGTCTTTGTAGTGAAGTTCTAGTTTGTCGCAAATGTCCAAGAATTCTTGATAAACTTCGGGCATATCATTCCCCAAGTTTTCAATTTTTTCTGTATTTCTTATTCCGGCAACAACATCCTCACCCTGAGCATTTAATAAATAATCGCCGTAAATAATTTTCTCGCCTGTAGCTGGATCGCGGGTAAAAGCAACTCCAGTACCTGATTCCCAACCAGTATTTCCAAAGACCATAGTCTGGATGTTAACAGCAGTTCCAAGGTCGTGAGATATTCCAGCAGCATTTCGATAATCAACAGCTCGTTTACCAAACCAGGACTTAAACACCGCTTCAGTTGCCATCTTCAGCTGTTCATAGGGATCATCAGGAAATTCAAAACCTTTATGTTCATAAACAACGCGCTTGAATAATTGGGTCAAGGTTTTCCAATCCTCTGCGGTTAGATCTGTATCTACCTTTACCCCTTTCTTTTCTTTATATTCAGCTAAAGGGTCTTCAAAGGCTTCATCTGGAATTCCTAATACCACTTCGCCAAACATTTCAACCAATCGTCTGTAAGCATCATAGACAAAGCGTTCATTGTTGCCTGTTAGCTTAATAAGTCCCGCAGCTGTTTCATCGTTTAGGCCGATATTTAATACAGTATCCATCATGCCAGGCATTGAAAATTTCGCCCCCGAACGACAAGAAACTAGAAGAGGGTTAGTTGGATCTCCAAATTTCTTGCCAGTTTCTTTTTCAACCTGACGGAGAGCCGCTAACTCTTGTTCCCACATCCCTTCAGGAAATTTTCCTCCTGAATTTAGGTATGAAATGCATGCCTCTGTAGTAACAGTAAAGCCAGGGGGGACTGGTACGGATGCACGCGTCATATCTGCCAAACCAGAGCCTTTACCGCCCAGTAAAGCACGCACATCTTCCCAATCTCCACCAACGGATTCTTCAGCTTGATCAACTTCTCTGAATAAATAAACCCATTTTTTTTCTGTCATAATAACCTCCTAAAATTATTAATATTAATGATTGCTCAATTGTGTATCAACATATTCAGAATAGTTTACCACTTAGTGATGTCTTCCACAAAGTGCTTGCAGTTATCACATAACAGTTTTTATCAATGCATCTTGATAACTAGTGCATTGTCCAGGATGAAAATTAATATTCGTATTTGTCTCAAGATATCCTGGACAATGCTTAAAGTGTTCTGTCATAAACACTTTCAATATTAAGAATCACATTTGACAGAACACTAGGAACCTATTTGGGAAATTCATGTAATTATACCCCTTCAATTGAAAATGCCCATGTTACCCCTATAGTAACCTTTTATTTTGAGGCAACACGTTATCCACTCAGACATGGTTAGTTTTCTCGTAAAGTAATTTTTACATTTCAAAACTACACGCATCGATCATAGAATTTTTCAACATTCAACTCAAAAAAATGATATCGGGATATTAAGAGGCAATAAATCGCAAAATACCCCAAAAATTGTGCTCAAGAAATGTTGACACCTATTTATATACTTAGTATAATCATTCTAGCCCCGGCAAAGGTCGCTGGGGCAATACTGTGTCAGACATTGGTATTTATGTAGTTATTATCTTTACATAGAAACCTGTCTGTAATCCCCAACTTTCCCGCACCTCGGCGGATATTACAATGTCTTAAAAACATTGTTTTATAACCAGGGATTGTATTACCGCAGGGAGTCCGGTGAAGTGAAGATTGGAGGAAGGAATATGAAATACGCCATAATCGAAGATGGCGGAAAACAATACAAAGCCATCGAAGGCAATACTATCGAGATTGATCACTATGAGGCAGATGTTGGTGAAAAATTCGACTTAGATCATGTTTTGATGGTAGTTAATGACGATGATATTATCGTAGGAAAACCGCTTGTAAACGGAGCCAAGGTTGAAACAACCGTTGTTGAACAAATTAAAGCTCCAAAAATCATAGTTTTTAAATACAAGCCAAAAGTTCGATATCGAGTCAAGAGCGGACACCGTCAACGCTATACTCGGTTGAAAATTGACACAATAGTGGTAGAAGCAGGAGGTAAAAATGGCACATAAAAAAGGTGGTGGTTCTAGCCACAATGGTCGCGACAGCAGAGGCCAACGATTGGGAGTAAAGAAGTTCGGTGGCGAACAAGTGCTTTCTGGTAATATTTTAGTCCGCCAACGCGGGACACGGATAAAACCAGGCTTGAATGTTGGTATTGGCAGTGATGATACGTTATTCGCCACAATTGATGGTATCGTCATTTACGAGACAGTGCGCAATGGAAAGCGTGTGAGCGTCAAACCTGTTGAATAAGTTTATCCACTGGTAGACTATCAAAGGTTTGATCAATATTGTATAGGAAGTGTTACATATGAAAGAAAATACCCACCCAACCTTTTACCCAGATGCCCTAGTTACCTGCGCATGCGGAAATACGTGGACTACTGGTTCAACCATGAAGACCATCAGGACAGATGTTTGTTCTCAATGCCACCCATTCTTTACTGGAGAACAACGAATTGTTGACACCGAGGGTCAGGTAGATCGTTTTTATAAGAAATTACAGGCAAGGCAGCAGTATTTGGATGACCTTGAAGCACGTGAAGCAGCCAGAATTTCGCCAGAACGCCCAATATTAGAACTTGAACTTGGCACTCGTGCCACCGAATCTTTAGCTAAAGCTGGGATCACAAAAGTCGGTCAGGCGTTAGAGAGGCTTGAAAAGGGAGAATCAAATTTACTTTCAATTGATGGTTTTGGTCGCAAATCGCTTGCTGACCTAAAAAAGCGACTAAGGCAGCTTGGTTACCCACTGCCAGAATTAGCTGAAAATACAGTCGGGTAAGAAAACAAAGCTTTTAACAAACCTAAAGAAGCATTCAATCAAGTTTATTGCACGTAAGCCGCCCCTCAATAGGTGCGGCTTTTTATATCCCCCCTTCAAGCCAAATTAATTTACCTTCCCTGATCATCTTGGTATGGTAGAATTCCAAATCAGTAAGACCAATCTATTCTACCCCAAAGAGGCAGTATGAAACATCATCCTGGTTCTGTTGAAGTCATTGTCGGATCAATGTTCAGCGGCAAGACTGATGAATTAATTCGCCGCCTTCGGCGTGCAAAAATCGCCCGGCATAAAATCCAAGTCTTTAAACCAGCAATCGATAACCGTTACAACGAAGGTAAAGTTACATCTCATGCAGGTAGTGAGTTCGCAGCAAACCCTATTCGTTCATCCAAAGAGATCCTAAACATCCTGGAACCAGATACAACAGTAGTCGCAATTGATGAAGCTCAATTCTTTGATCAGGAAATAGTGTCAATTGTGCAACAATTAGCTGACCTTAAGCTCAGGGTCATTGTTGCTGGCTTAGACACAGATTTCCGTGGAGAACCATTTGGAATGATGCCAGTCTTGATGGCACAAGCGGAAGAGGTCGACAAGCTTCACGCGATTTGCATGATTTGTGGTGAAGAGGCTTCACGAACACAACGCCTGGTGAATGGCATCCCAGCCCATTACAACGATCCGATTGTCATTGTCGGCGCCTCGGAGATGTATGAAGCACGCTGTCGAATGCACCACCAGGTTCCCAGAGATTAGCCTATGAAAGATTACCAAGACTTCCTCGACGAAATCCTGATCTCCACAGAAGTTCTAGAAAAGCGAATTATTGAGCTGGCTGAAGAGATTAGCATGGATTATAAGGGCAAAAACTTACATCTTATTTGTATCCTTCGGGGAGGTGTTCTTTTCCTGGCTGACCTCATGCGCCATATTACCGTACCTCACACCATTGATTTTATGGCTGTTTCATCTTACGGGGTGGGAGCTCGTCGAACCACAGGTCAAGTACGAATTGCTCTCGACTTAAAAGAAGACATAAGCAACCGGGATGTATTATTAGTTGAAGATATTGTCGATAGTGGATATACAATAGCTTCTGTATTGGATATTTTAGCAACACGCCATCCGAAAAGCCTTAAAGTCTGCACCTTACTAGATAAGGTGGCGCGACGTGAAGTTAATGTACCGATCCACTATCGAGGTTTTGCTATCCCTGATCAATTTGTCTTTGGCTATGGGCTGGACATCGACGAATACTACCGCAATTTGCCATTCATTGGAACGGTAGATTCCAACCGCTACGAACCTCAAGATTAAGGCTATGGTCACGCAAGAAGACAACCATGACCTACCTGGTAACGATAATCTATACTACACTGGTCGCTGGGTTGCTTGCATTGGGAATAAAGTAATCGGTCAGGGAGGCACACCACAACAAGCTTTGCGAGCTGCAAAAGCTACAAGGTTTAAAGAGACACCGGAGATCAGTTATGTTCCAACCGCCCAACCCTTAGTATTACACCCCATAATAAACAAAATCCTAGATATCCTACCAAAAGGATTAGAGTGTTATCTGGTGGGAGGCGCTGTTCGTGATTCCATTATTGGCGCTCCAGTGAACGACCTTGATTTTGTTATGCCTGCTGAGTCCCTTGAGGTCGCGAGAAGAACTGCCGATTTTTTTGGTGGTGCGTTTTATCCACTGGATGCATCTCGCCAGATAGGTCGGGTCATTATCCGAAAAGGTAATGGTACGCGCCTATTACTCGATTTTTCTATGTTTCAAGGTCAGACTCTAGAGAGTGATCTTATTGCACGTGACTTTACGATCAACTCCATGGCAGTTAATCTCAGACATCCCCAACAGCTCCTAGACCCACTTGGGGGCTATCGGGATCTTCAAGAAAAGAAACTACAAGCCTGCACTCCGAACTCATTCATTAATGACCCGGTTAGGATAGTACGGGCGGTTCGTTTTGCTGCTGCTCACGATCTACACGTCTTACCCGAGACACGGAAATTGATGCATGCTTCAATATCCTTACTCCCTCAGGTGTCGGTTGAACGCCTTCGAGATGAATTATTCCAAATCCTGGCAGGCAGACAAGTCGAGAAATCGATCCATGCCCTTGAAATTCTCGGAGTTATTCAATTCATACTTCCAGAGCTTACACAACTTAAAGGAGTACACCAATCCCTGCCTCACACAACTGACGTGTGGGAGCACACTTTAAAAGTTGTAAACAACCTTGAGTCAATCTTAAGCTTATTTTCACCTATCATTGATTCTGAAGAAGCAATTGATGAGACGTTGATTTTAGTTGAAGAATCACTTGGTCGTTATCGAGAACAGATCCAAAGTCATTTAGATACCCGATTCGTGATCGATCGATCATTGAAACCACTCTTATTCTTTGCAGCCTTGTTCCATGATGTTGGCAAGCCTGATTGTCTACAAGTGGACAATCAAGGACGCAAGCGCTTTATAAACCACGAACAATTAGGTGCACAAATTGTCTTCAATCGTGCCAAAGCTTTACATTTAAGTAACACAGAAACAAATCGAGTAATGTCAATTGTTCGAAATCATCTAAGGCCACTATATCTGGCACTCACCGGTAAACCCCTAAGTCGAAGGGCTATCTATAGGTATTTTAGGGATTGCGGCCAATCCGGGGTAGACATCTGCTTACTTTCTCTGGCTGATATCCTTGGTACATTTGGGTCAAACCTTTCATTAGATAAATGGAAAATCCATCTAGAAGTAACCCGAAGACTGCTCATGGCATATTGGGAGGACTCCATTGAGAGACTGAATCCACCCAGTCTAATAAATGGTCATGATTTGATTAAAAAATTTGGCCTCAAACCTGGACCAAAAATTGGCGAAATACTCGAATCTGTACGCGAAGCTCAAGCAACAGGCCAAATTACCTCACCCCAAGAGGCAATGCGCTTAGCCCAATCTCTTCTCAATAAAAACAACAGTGAATAATAATAGAAAAAATTAGAATTAATAGTGATTGCCGAACTTAAAACGTGTTTTGGATTCTACGGCTTCTTTTTCAGCCCGTGCGCGTCGACTTAAATTCCGCAAATGAGCGACTAAGACGCTACTTGCAACCGGTTTAATCAGATAATCATCTGCTCCTTCATTAAGAGCTTTTACCACCATCCCAGGTTTACTCATGGCAGTTAGTACTAATATTGGAACTTTACTGAACTTGCGGATAGCTCGGCAAACCTCCCACCCATCCATGCCTGGCATAAATAAATCCAAAACAACAACATCAGGATTAAGCCGATGTGCAGCGTTTATCCCATCCTCAGCAGAAGCAGAACTAACGACCTCAAAGGACATCGGTTCGAGGATTACTCGCAGCATATCAGTCACAGCAACATCGTCATCGATCACCAGTACACGAGTCGGTTCAGATTTGCTCATCTCTTATTAATACCTTTCCCTTCTTTCCAAGTATTGGCGATGATGAGAAATCAAACTAACTTGCTGTTTTGCGACTCGGCAGTAGAAATCCATTACCTTCTCCAACATTATAATCCGGTTATGATTATGCACCAAAAATACCATTCATGACCTTACAAATACTTAACAAGTGAAGTCCGTACAACTTGCATTCAAAAGGAAATAGGGATATGATTATTCGTGGCAGTTGCCAGATGATTAGATGTTTGGTATTAAATGATCAGCCTACAAGATAGCTTTCTATTATGCAGCAAATTTCTTGCCCCCGATGCAATCATAAGATAAATAGTAATGATGTACGCTGTGATAATTGCAACGTGAATTTGGCTCTAGCCGCTGCAATTGCTGAAAACCTGATACTCTCCGAATCTTCAACACTTCCTGATATTCCAGTATCTCCAGAATTGCTGCTTCCTCGTTTGGGTGATTATCTACTCAACAAAGGTTTATTGGATAAATCAGCATTAGAGGAGGCTTTATCTTTCCAGCAAGAAAGAGCGAAACAAGGAAAACCGATTTTGATCGGTCAGGCTTTAATTGAACTTGGCTTATTAGATCGCCCGTCACTGGATGAGGCAATAACAGAGCAAATTCTCAACCTCCAAACATCACTCCGTCAGAGCAATAAGAATTTAGAACAGCGCATCCAAAAAAGAACTACTGAACTCCAAAATGCTCTAAGCAAACTAAATGAGCTAAACCAAATAAAATCGAATTTCATCGCAAACATCTCTCATGAACTACGCACACCACTCACTCATATTAAAGGCTATCTTGACCTATTGGCAGATGGTAGCTTGGGTCCTCTAACCCCCGATCAGGTAGAAGCCTTAATTGTCTTAAACCGGTCAGAAAACCGCCTCGAACGGATCATTGACGACTTGATCAAATTTTCATTGGCTGCCAGGGGAGAACTTAGTATCGAACCTCACGACTTCCAAATAACCCAGTTGATATATAAAATAACTTCAGATTTGGACAACCAAATTAAGAATAAAAACTTATCTCTATATATAACAATCACGGACAATTTGCCACCGGTCAACGCGGATGAAGAAAAGATTGGTTGGGTACTGATGCAATTGCTTGACAATGCGATAAAATTCTCAAAGCCGGATGGGAAAATTGAGATAAAAACTCGAAAAGAAGGTGAAATGGTTGTTACGTCCGTTTGTGATACTGGAATCGGGATACCAGAAGAACGGATCCCAGAAGTATTTCACCCTTTTCATCAATTGGACAACTCAACTTCGAGACGCTACCCGGGTACAGGTTTAGGATTATCGCTGGTAAAACGTATCCTTGACACACATGGTGTAGATCTAAAGATTAAATCAAAATTGGGTAAGGGATCAATTTTTGAATTTTCATTACCAACGGGTGATGTGAACGATGGCAAAAGATCTCCCTAAAACTGGGCCATTAAATTCAAAAGAACTAGAGGCTGTCTATACCATGAGCCATGTGGCAACCCATGCTCTGGATGTGGATGCTGGCCTGGACGAGATCATAAACATCGCTCGTCAGGTATTTATCTTTGACAATGTTGTCCTATATTTCCAACAAGAACAAGACAGCTTAGAGCCTTCATTTGCCCGAGCTTTAGGTCGAGGCCGATCTGACGAGGATGATTTAGCCTGGGGTGAAGCTACTGCGATCGAAGCCTTAGAGACAGGAAAGCTTGTCATCCGACATGAAATCCTTGGCGATTATTCTAAAGACCGTATGATGTTACGGTTTTTTCTAGGCTTGCCAATGACAGTAAGAGAGCGCCAAGTGGGAGTGTTGGTCTTTGTACGCTATGGTGGTCCCCCTTTCACAGATTCAAATTTCCCCCTTGCAGAGTTTATCGCTGTTCACATCGCTCAACTTCTGGAACACCAGCAATTGGTGAAGCATTTATCTTCAATTGAAGATGAACTGCGGATTGAACGATTACAAGACGATTTTGTTTCCACAATCACGCATGAATTGTGTACACCTCTAGGCTTTATCAAAGGCTATGCGACAACTCTACTGCGAGAAGACACTAATTGGGACGAGAAGACACGTCGTGAATTCTTAACAATTATCGATGAAGAAGCTGATCGATTAAGGGAGCTTATTGACAACCTGTTAGATTCCTCTCGCCTCCAATCCGGCACTTTACGGATGGAATTTCAACCTGTTCGATTAGATACAATGTTGAAAGATGTTTCAATGCGTGCAGATGCGTTTGAGAATAAGATATCGGTAAACCTGGATCTTAACTCTACAGGCGTGATAGTAAATGCAGATCCTACTCGGGTTGCACAGGTCTTCGACAATTTATTGAGCAATGCTGCCAAATATGCTCCGAACTGCCAGGTTATCCTTTCACTAGATACAGAAGGAAGTTTAGCTCATATCTCTGTGAAAGATAATGGCCCAGGGATAGCTCCTGAGCACTTAGAAAACATATTTATGCGCTTTTACCGAATCCCAAACCAGACTAATTCTGTACGTGGATCGGGTTTAGGCTTATTTATTTGCCGGCGTATACTAAGAGCACATAAAGGTGAAATTACAGTCGAATCTAAATTGGGTGAAGGAACAACTTTTCATGTGTATCTACCTCTATCACAAAATAGCTAAGAGAATCGATCCACCTGATAAAAGGAGTATTTAACATGAATAAACGCATATTGGTTGTCGATGACGAGCCACGATACGTACACCTAATGGAAGTAAACCTCGTGACCGAAGGTTATCAGGTGTTGAAGGCGTTTGATGGTCAAAAGGCAGTTGAATTAACTGCTGAAAATCAACCCGATTTAATCTTACTCGACGTCATGATGCCTGGATTAAGTGGATTTATGGCTTGCGAACGGATCCGAGAATTTTCAAATGTTCCCATCATCATGGTCACAGCAAAGGGGGAAGAACAGGATCGCGTGCGTGGTTTAGATGTTGGAGCTGACGATTATATTGTAAAACCTTTCTCAGCTCAAGAAATGCTAGCTCGTGTTAGAGCTGTTCTTAGGCGGGCTCATGTATCAGGTGACACATTTCAACAAGCAGTTTTTAATCACAACAATTTGAAGATAGACTTTGCTCGAGCAGAAGTTTTTAGAGACAATAAAATGGTTTTTTTGTCAGCAACAGAATACCGACTACTTCTTCAGTTTGCTCATAATGTAGGTAATATCCTTACTTCAGAAGAATTATTAATAAATGTATGGGGACCAGAGTATAGGGATGATAAAGAAATATTATGGGTAAGCATCTCCCGCCTTAGGCAAAAATTGGAGGATGATCCCCGTAATCCCCAACATATCGTCACCCGTTCCGGAATGGGCTATACAATGCCCTCTTTAGGATAATTGTTATGACAATTCATTTCGATGATAAAGGTAAATTCTTCACAGATATTATCTCAAAAAAACCTATTCCAGCCAAAATTCAAACCATTTCGCATCGCATCGAAGGTACTATATACGTTCGACATGATGTACGTCTGATCGATGAATTGTTAAAAGATGGACAATTTATGGCTGTGACCAATGCTGTAATCTACAATGGTGACGGCAAACCCCTTTATAATTGTGAATTCTTATCCCTCAACAAAGCCCATATTGTTTGGTTGATCCCTTCCGAAGACAATCATCCATCACAAACTAATAATTCAGGAGTACAGGATTGAATAAATCAACCAGCACTTCTACTCGACAATTAACTTTTAATGAGATCGAAAAATTAAAAATCTACTTAAATAGCACCCTTAATCAGGAGCTTGAAGGCGAGACTCCGCCAGAAGGACAGCGTAGAGAAGTAATCACTCAGCAATTGAACGAAATATACAAACACACCCGCCTAAAACTTCCAGAAGATATCCGTGCCAAAATATTCAAGGAAGTTCTTGATGAGATGTTGGGGTATGGCCCAATCCAACCTCTTTTAGAAGATCCGGATATAACTGAGATTATGGTCAATGGAGCAAAACAAATTTATATTGAGCGGTTGGGAAAACTGATTAAAACGGATATTTCGTTCCAAGATGACGATCATGTGATGAGGATCATCGAGAGGATTATTCTCCCGTTAGGTCGCCGTGTTGACAGCGACACACCTTCTGTCGATGCTCGCTTACCTGATGGTTCCCGTGTCAACGCAGTAATACCTCCAGTTGCTATCGATGGTCCCTCCATAACGATTAGAAAATTTCAGCAAGACAGATTGGATGTTCAAGAATTGATCGAGATTGGTTCGATCACCGAAAGCATGGTTGATTTCTTAAGGGCATGTGTAATTTCGCGTTTGAATATCATCATCTCTGGTGGAACTGGTTCTGGGAAAACAACTTTATTGAATGTCCTATCTTCCATGATCCCAGAAGGGGACCGAATTGTAACCATCGAAGATGCCGCTGAGCTGCAACTCCGACAGGAACATGTTGTCCGTCTGGAAACAAAACCAGCTAACTTGGATGGTCGTGGTTTAGTAACAACCCGAGATCTTGTCCGAAACTCATTGCGCATGCGACCAGACCGCATTGTAGTTGGTGAAGTTCGCGGCGGCGAAGCCTTAGATATGCTCCAGGCAATGAACACAGGGCATGATGGATCTCTAACTACTCTGCATTCGAACTCACCTCGGGATGCTCTATCCAGACTCGAAACGCTCACGCTAATGTCTGGGGTCGATTTGCCAGTGAAAGTTATCCGTGAACAAATCGCTGCTGCTGTTGATTTAATTGTTCAACTCTCGAGGATGGCAGATGGTTCCCGAAAAGTGACACACATCAGTGAAGTGTCTGGTATGGAAGGTGATACGATTGTATTGTCTGATATTTTTAAGTTCGAGCAGTCTGGGGTATCTCCTGAAGGGATTGTTTTAGGGGAGTTAAAACCTACTGGCATCCGTCCTCTATTTGGCCCACGTCTTGAGAGAGCGGGATTCCATCTAAAACCTGAAGTATTTGGAGCAAATATTGCAGAAATTTTATCCTCCAATCGACGACGGCGATAAACTTACGATAATTATTTATCTGCTATAATGGTCTTAATCATTCTAATAGAATATTGTTAGTCAGGTGCATGATGGATAAACAGGAAACTGCGCAAGATTTACGTGCAAAAATATTGGGAGTTCTTATCAGAAATGCGCGTCTTGTAACTGGAAAGGAACTTGATGATTGTGCAAAATGGATCCATGTCACTAAAGCTGAAATGGAAGCTTATGAATTAGGAGAAGAATCGTTATCACTACCCGAATTAGAGGTCATAGCCCACTTTTTTGAGATTCCCCTCGATCACTTTTGGGGTAGAGAGCTGCTTTCTGATCACCTACTAGAAACCAAAGAGAATGATATTGCTAATTTGCTCCAGATACGAACGAAAATTATTGGAACTTTAATTCGGATGGGACGTTTAGATACTGGATATTCTCTGGATGAAATGGCTGATCAAGTTGGAATTACGGTGCAACAGCTTAATTCATGTGAGGCAGGTGAAATTGCTATCCCACTACCGGTGTTAGAAACAATTGCTTCAATCTTAAACCAGCCAATCAATCAATTTCAAGACAAAGATGGTCCTCTAAAGGTATGGTCGGATCTTGGTAAGAAAACGAGGGATTTCCAGGATCTTCCTACAGAATTACAAGCATTTGTTAGCCATCCTATTAATCGCCCCTATATTGAACTGGCACAACGATTAAGCGAAATGCCTGTAGAAAAATTACGAAAGATTGCAGAGAGTATACTAGAGATAACGCTATGATATCTAGTCAAACTCCCCAACAATGGAAAGTAAAGGGTGAAAAAGAATACCAGAAAAAAGCATTTTTGGACGCGGAGATAGCTTTTCAGCAAGCTGCTGACGGTTTTAGGGCAGTTGGGGACAAACTGACAGCTGCTGAAATGGATAATAATCGCAGCGTTTGCCTTCTACAAGCAGATAAACCTGAAATGGCTTTGCAGGTTTTGGCTGACACACCGGATATCTTTGCCAAGGTTGGAGATCAACATCGTCAAGCTATGGCTTTAGGGAACCAAGCCGCGGCTTTAGCTGCATTAAAAAGATTTGACGAAGCTGAAGAAAAGTATCAACAATCATCAACTATATTGAAAGACATTGGTGATACTGAATTAAGAACTGATGTGATGAAATCACTCTCAGCATTGCAGTTGAAACGAGGTCAACAATTAGACGCTTTGTTATCAATGCATATCGGTCTACAGCAAACTGAGAAACCGAATTTGAGGCAGCGATTTCTGAAGAAACTCCTAGAAATCCCATTTAACATCATGGGGCGAAAATGATCTCCCGCGTCTCACCTCTTTGAAGACAACAATTTCGAAATGGTAAACAGGTATCTTTATATTTTCTAAACCTTATATATTGGACTTCATCATAGCAGTTTCAATTATTGTCCCGCAGCAAATTCCGAACAAGTTTGATGGGTAAATAGAGGAATAAATGGGTGATCTAATTAAATTGGTTATCTTAGGGGCATCCATTTAAGGTGGAGAGAATGATCCAACAAGTTGATACTGCCGTACGTTTAGTTAATTCCTCTGATAAGCAAAAAATTGCAAACCTTATCCATTTTGAGACAAATGTACACCGTCATCTCGATTGGCTCAACCCTATCGATTGGATTGGTAAGCAACCATTCCTAACTATTGAAAAAGGTCATAATCTGTTGGCAGCCCTGGCATGTCCTCCTGGTCCTCAAGGAATTGCATGGATCCGCTTATTTGCAGCTGCTACAGTGATCTCCCCTGAAAAAGCTTGGAAGGCTTTATGGAATCATGCCTATGAGCAACTATCCAATATGATGGTAACAAAAGTTGCTGTAATCCCCCTGCATGACTGGTTTCATGAATTGGTTATCCAAAATGGATTTGAACCCACAATTCAAGTGATCACATTATTGTGGAAAAAACAAAAACTCCCCCTATCTAAACAAGATAAAGATATAACTATTCGTTCTATGAGGCATGATGATCTAGACGATGTTGCATCTCTGGATTATAGAGCATTTGATCCTATGTGGTGTAATTCTCAATCATCTTTGGAAACCGCTTTTTCTCAAGCAGCAATTGCCACCGTAGTCGAATTGAAAGGTTTGTTGATTGGTTACCAAATTAGTACATCCAATCAGCTAGGTGGACATCTGGCACGATTAGCGGTTCATCCTGAGTTCCAAGGAGCAGGGATCGGATATTCGCTCTTATGTGATGTACTCCGTGAATTTGATAAACGAGGAGCTCATCAAGTAAGTGTAAATACTCAAGGGGACAACTTTATTTCGCTTGGCTTATACGAGAAAGCAGGATTTGAAATAACGGGGGAAGAATACCAGGTCTTTGAGTTAAACCTAACATCCTCAGAATAATCACCAAAATATTTAATACTTCTCGTTGCGGTTCGATTTGCAGGGAAACATCATGTGTAATTCTACTGGACAAAGCATATCTCATATGGCACAATGTGAAGCAATATCAAAGTCAAGGAGTTTGAATGAAAGGGAAGAAAACATCACAAACCAAACGGGAAGCAATTCGTGAAAGAAGGCGTAAAGCTCAAAAGCAAAAAAGACTGATGTTGTTCCTGATAATTATTGGGATTGCACTTTTAGTAACTGCATTATTGATTGTCCCAAATTTAGATATTTTCAATCCCGAGACTGAAGTTATCCAAATCACTCCAATAGATCGACCAATGGTGGATGGATCCTCTATTGGCGATGCGACTGCATCGGTAATATTAGAAGTTTTTTCGGATTTCCAATGCACCGCTTGTAGAGAGTTTGCTAGATCTGTTGAACCGCTTTTAATTCAAAACCATATTTCTACCGGTCAAGTGTTATTAATTTATCGCCAGTATCCTTTTCTAGATGATAGAAATCCAGGTAATGAATCAAAACAAGCGGCAAATGCAAGCCTATGCGCAGCAGAGCAAGATAGGTTCTGGGATTATCATGACATTCTATTTGCCAATTTAACTGGTGTGAATGTTGGTAGTTTCACTGACCGAAAACTAATCGCTTTTGCAGAAACTCTAGGCTTTGATATGGATCTCTTTGAATCTTGCTTTAGAGAAAACCGTTACAGAAGTGTAATTGACCAAGACATTGCGCTTGGTCGAGAGAGGAATGTCACTGGTACGCCTTCCGTATTCATTAATGGAGAAATCGTCCGACCTGGTTTTGTTCCATCTTATCAAGACTTGCAAGAAGCCATTAATGCTGCACTTGCCACTCCAGGTCAATAGCCATTGACTTACCCTAAACCTAACCGGGAGAATATCGCAACCAATATTGGCGCAATTGCAAGCGCTGGCAGAAAATTTCCCACTCGCAATGGTTTAATTTCTAGCAAACTACTAATTGCAATCCCTAGGAGGAGAACACCTCCCACAGCAGTGATCTCAGCCATCATTTCAGTGGAAATCCATGCTTGCGCTTGCGCAGCTAATAGGGTAATACTCCCTTGATAAGCTAATATAACCAAAGCAGAAAAAAGAACGCCAACTCCAAGGCTTGAGGCAAATGCCAGGGATGCAAAGCCATCCATTATTGATTTTATTGCTAGTGTATTAAAATCACCTGTTAATCCATCTTGGATTGATCCCAAAATAGCCATTGGACCAACACAATAAACCAATGATGCGGTTAGAAATCCGCGAATGAAGCGTTTGCCCTCTCGAGGTTCAGACGTAATAACCTGTCCATTTTTTTCCAAATTTTGATCATCACCAAATTCAAGATTATCCGAGGTAGAGGTAATCTTTGTACCAGAAAATAACCTGCTGAAGTTACTCTCTAAGACTTTGCCCAAATTATTCAAACCATCTTCAATCCGGACCCACTCACCGATGATGCCTCCAATCAATAAACTAATTAATAAAATAATCGGGCTCTCAGTCTTTGTAAATAAATAAATGCCATATGCGGCGGTGAATAAGCCTAAACCAGCAACAACTGATTGCCGTGTACGTTCCGGCATCCGAGCACCAAACCGTAGTCCCAGAGACCCCCCCACCAAGACAGTGCTGACGTTAATTATTGTACCAATCAACCTTGGTTCTCCTTAGAGAAAAATATCCTTACCCCCTATTTCTTCTTCATCTTGGCAAGGGTTACATCTGATTTTCCAGATTTTTGGTTCTCAAGGATTTCAAGGGCAAAACAGAGTGATGAAAGCCTATTGAGATACCGTAATAATTGTAAGTTCTGAATTTCTTCCTCAATCAATAATTGCGCAATTCGTCTTTCAGCTCGACGGACAATAGTTCGAGCTATTGACATGGATGCACCGGAAAAGGTATCCCCAGGGACGATGAACTCATTCGGTAAATGGATCAATCCACTTATTTGATCCGTTTGTTTCTCTAGCCAAGAAACACGATCTTCATCTATCACTCGGAACTGAGCAGCAGTATTATGCGTAGCAGCCACTTCCGCCATCAAATTATACAAATCCCTCTGAATTTCTAGTAGCAGCCTGCCTGTCTCATCCGCTTGACTGGCAGCTCGGGCTAACCCAATTGCCGCGGATGCCTCATCAACTGTGCCGATGGCTTCAGTAACTGGGTGATGTTTGGGGAGACGACCTTCGCCAAGTCGCCTCGTAAAACCATCATCACCGGTGCCTGTGTATAATTTTGACATGCCACCAATTATAACCGTATATAAGGCTCTATACCGATTTGAATGGTTAATGTATACTTAACTTAATTCTCTAAAGAAATACCTTTAGGAGGTTTTATTATGCAGGTAAGATGTTATAACTGTCATAAACCATTTGCCATGAACAAACAAGCCATTTACGAGGCTCTAGAAATAGTAACAAGCGAAGAATTGAACCATTACAATGCCTATTGTCCTCATTGTCGCCGTGCAAATCGGATTTCAATGGATGAGCTGAGGCGATGGGCACCCGAGTGGGGCTCAGAAACCTCAACCGAAGAAAAGACGGACGAATAAACCAAATTAATATTGAATCATCAGAGCAATCATAAGAATACCAGTTGTTAGTTATTCGTAGCTCTAAGACACTCATTTAGAACGCAACTCCCTGAGATTTATCCCTCAATACCGCATTTAGGGAATTGCCATGAATAAATCCAAAAATCAAACCCAAAAGAAACAACAGAATAACAATAGTAGCGACAATAGACGTTCCTGGCCAGTAACCGTTCTTGCATTACTTTTAGCTGTCCAGGGAATTGCTATGTTCATACTAGCTATATTCAATCTATTTGAAATTGATAGGTTCTTGGTATTTACACCTCGAGATTTTTTTGGAGATTACCCACTTGCAGTCAAGGGAGTTGCCTTTATTGGTTTAAGTCTATTAAGTTTGATCGCTTGTGTCGGTTTCTTCAGGTTGTGGTCAGTAGCATGGATGCTAGCGATGACTCAACAAGGTCTAAGTTTAACACTTACAATTTTCCTCTATTTCCAGGATAAACCAGTTTATATCTATCCCATTATGGTTTTATGTATATTGATAGTAATCTATTTACATTATTCAGATGTGATAACCACATTTCGAACACAACCTATTACCGAAGAGTGGGGAGGAATCGATGAAGAAGTCTGATTCTGATAAAGGACTGCTGCGTCGTTTTGAACCCATTATCAGATATACCCGTGGTGAACAATTTTTCCCCTTAAATGTGGAGTCTTATGTAAATGCCAGCAGTTTGTGGATGCAACCACCTGGAAAACGGCCGATATGCTTGATCCCAGAGGGAGAATTATCTCTCGATAAGTTAAGCGAACCCCTGACAAACGGATTTGGTACTGTCTATTTTCTAAAGTTTATCGAACCACTCAATATCCCTGAACTGGCAGCATATGCTTGGCAAGAAGGCTTGAAGCGAAAAGACTCCAATAATATTTTTCACGCTGGAGCTGGAAGGTTGGCCAGAGTAGGATATAGCTCACGTATCATCGATGCGATTTTTACCCTAACCCTACTAGCTAGAGGTCGGGTTCCCGGTGATACAGCTGTTGCCGCTTACCGTCAGTATCGTCGTATCATGGGAAAAGAACCGAGTTACTCCTATTATGGACGCGTTATCAGACAGAATGGATGGATCGCCTTACAATATTGGTTCTTTTATCCGTTCAACAATTGGCGTACTGGTTTTTTTGGTGCAAATGACCATGAAGCTGATTGGGAAATGGTTTATGTCTACTTATCGCAAAAAAACGATGGGGATCTCCAACCAGACTGGGTAGCGTATGCCTCTCATGATTTTTCAGGGGACGACCTCCGGCGTCGCTGGGATGACCCTGAATTAGAGAAGGTTGGCGATCATCCAGTAGTTTATTGTGGGGCTGGATCACATGCCAGTTATTTTTCGCCTGGAGAATATCTGACAGAAATCGAAGTCCCGTTTTTACAACCATTGGTTCGTATTAATGAGCGCATTCAACTATTCTGGCGAAATCTCCTAAGACACAACGATGCCATAACCAACTCCACACCAATTAAACCAGCGTTCAGCTTTTTCCGCATCCCATTTGTTGACTACGCTAGAGGTGACGGAATTTCTATCGGTCCAGGGTGTGACATTGAATGGGATGACCCACAATTGCTCACTCCACCACCGAAATGGGCAATTCAATATCGGGGTTTGTGGGGATTATATGTAAAAGATCCACTGGCAGGAGAAAATGCTCCAGCAGGACCTGTTTACAATCGAGATGGAACAGTCAGACGCTCTTGGTATGATCCATTAGGTTGGTCAGGTTTAGATAAGGTCCCCCCTTCCAACGAAACCATTCAAGTCGTTCAAGCAAGACGGAAAGAGCTCGAGGCATCTCGGGCACGCTTGGCTAAAGACATAAACCTCAAGCATGGTGAATTGAACCGCTTAGGTGTCGAGTTAGCTGCTATGCAAGGGCAAGCTCACCTGGCAAAAGCGAATAGATCTCTTAATGAGGAGATAGACAACCTATCAGATCAGGTAAAAAACCTTCGTGCTGAGTATGCTACCGAAGGCACAATGTTAGAAGCATTAGACCAATATGAACAAAAATTACTCTCTGGTGAACGCGAATCTGCTAGAGCTCACATACGTCGTGCTCATCACCCAGCAACAGAGGTAGGCCTTCGCATCAGTCGTATCGCTGAGAATTGGGCAGCAATAAGTGTTGGATTAGTAATGCTGACTTTCGTTGGAATAATCTTCTTCGCTCGCCAATACCTTTTCACCGGTATGATTGCGATGGTTTCTTTATTAGTAATAATCGAAGCTGGATTTAAGCGGCAATTGTTTCGTCTAGTCCGCAATTTAACAATATTATTGGCAATATCAGCCTCAATTATTCTTGTTATCGAATTTTTCTGGGCTATCCTCGTATTACTCATTATAGCCTCTGGAAGTTACATTATTTTTGAGAACATTAAAGAGCTCAGGTCCTGATTCCATCTAAACAGTCGAGCCAGGGGAGTAAGGATTTCCTTGAGGTTCTTCTTCCTTAGAAAACAAAGTTGAACGGTTGTAGAGGAAGTTAAAATCAGCTAAGTTTTGCTTTAATTCCTCATTTAAAGATTTCTCCTTCATTCTCCATTCCCAATGACCACTCGTGTCTCCAGGTAAGTTCATTCGAGCATTACTATCAAGCGATAGAAAATCTTGGAGGGGAGCTAATGCAAATACAGAAACCGAAGACCAGGCAGCCCGGATCATATCCCAGGCAACATCGTTGCCATCTCTGCCCATGTATCTTCGCCAGAAGTGTTTTTCCTCCTCAGAAATTTTTTCGAACCATCCGGAAGTTGTATCGTTATCATGCGTGCCTGTGTAAACTGCCCGGTTTTCAACATGGTTGTGTGGAAGAAATGCTTCGGTTGGATTTCCGTAATACGCAAATTGCAACACAATCATTCCTGGTAAATCGAATTTTTGCCTGAGTGCAACAACATCTGGCGTGATTACTCCTAAATCTTCAGCAATTACTGGCAATTCACCGAGTGATCCCAATACTTTTTTGAAAAAGTCTTCACCAGGAGCTGGTACCCAACGTCCCTTCTCGGCTGTTGGAGATCCATAGGGGATTTCCCAATATCCGGCAAATCCACGAAAGTGATCAATGCGGACAATATCTACAAAATTTAATACACTTTCTATTCGCTTGATCCACCAGGAATAATTGTATGACCTGTGAATGTCCCACCTGTACAATGGATTTCCCCAAAGTTGTCCAGTCTCAGAAAAATAATCTGGAGGGACTCCAGCGACAACTGTTGGATTTCCTGATTTATCTAAAAAAAATAATTCTGGATTTGACCAAACTTCAGCGCTGTCATGAGCGACGAATATGGGAATATCGCCAATTATTTGAATTTTCTGATTAGCACATCTTGCTCGCAAATCAGCCCATTGTCTATGAAATATAAACTGGTTGAACACTTCCTGGTTCATCTCGTCTTCATAAGATACCCGGGCTTGTTCTAATGAGCCAGTATCTCGATCACGCAATGGTGTTGGCCAATCCACCCATGCAACACTATCATGATTGTTCTTTATCGCCATATAAAGTGAGAACTCAGGCAACCAAGAGTCCTGTTGATGTATAAATTGCTCAAATTCAATTATCAGCGCTTTGTTGTACGACTTTTTATAACGGTCGAATGCTTTTCGGAGTAATTTCTGTTTCCAAGGAATAACTTTCCCATAATCTACTCGCTCTGCTGGAAAAGTGGGGTGATCGTCGAGGTCATCTCTTGTTAACAGACCATCTTCTAAAAGACTTTTAGGGCTAATGAGATAGGGATTTCCTGCAAATGAAGAAAATGATTGGTAAGGAGAATTTCCATACCCTGTAGGTCCTAATGGCAATACTTGCCAAAGCCCACAACCCACTTCGCCTAATAAGTCAATAAATTGGTGAGCACTTGGACCTATATCACCAATTCCGAAATCGCCAAATAAACTGGTTGGGTGTAAGAGTATACCTCCCGCGCGTTTAAACCTCATATGCTTGCCTTTTTGTATAAACTTGGGTACCACTTGGAATTCTCATTCCAGGAAAATCAGATGGGATCACGTCGGTTGCTATAACCGATGCAGGTTCAACGATAATCCGAGGTGGAAGGTGACTGTTTTTTCCAATCATTGAGATCCTAATATCTTCAGTAGAATCTATACCACCTACAGATGCTTGGCGACCAATCTTAACTTGTTTGTCCACAATTGTACGTTCGACTTTTGCGTCTTCCTCGATAATGCTATCGGTTAGGATAACAGATTCCCTTATAATCGCTCCAGATAGAACTCGCACGCCCGGGGAGAGAATACTGCGTTCAACAAATGCACCTGGCTCAATAACACATCCATCAGTGACCATTGAATCGCGCACGTTTGCCCCACTACCAATCCTGACAGGTGGGCGCTCCTCTGTTCGGGTGTGGATTATCCAGCTGCGATCATTTAGATCAAGTGAAGGAGGGGTTTCCAAGAGGTCCATATGCGCTTGCCAGTAAGATTCTACTGTGCCCACATCAACCCAGTAACCCGTATAAGGAAAGGCAAATACTCTTGCACCATTAAGAACTAAACGAGGCAAAATATCTTTCCCGAAGTCATGCGATGTGCCGCTTTTCATTCTGTCTTCCCACAAAACCTTGTCGAGAACACCTAGATTGAATATATAAACCCCCAA
>JACUUU010000258.1 GCA_014859065.1 Anaerolineales bacterium | reverse complement strand
TATCACCGCCAGGACCGAGCGTGGGGTCATCGTCGGTCGCCCCGCCATGGTGAGCGCTGATCCTGAAGAGATCATCCCTGGCGCGGATCTGATCCTAATGGCTTTGCCCGCCTTCACCCACCGGGATATTTTATCTTCCATCCTGCCTTTCCTTGATGCCGGGATGGTCATCGGATCGCTGCCGGCACGCGGCGGATTCGATTGGGAATGTCAGCAGGTTCTGAATAATCTCTGGGAGAAAGTCCCCATCTTTGGGTTTGACACCCTCCCCTGGGCTTGCCGCATCGAACGCTTTGGTTCTGCAGTCAATATCCTGGGCACAAAGCGGGAAGTCGATGTCGCCGTCTGGCCTCCAGACCAGGTTGGCGAGCTGGCAGGCACCCTGGCTGACCTGTTGGATCTAAAAGTGAATCCCATTCACAATTTTTTAAGCCTCACTTTGGGCAATCCCGGTCAGATCATCCACCCCGGGATCATGTTTGGCATATTCCACCAGTGGGATGGAAGCCTCTATCAAGAAGCCCCACTGTTTTACCAGAACGTGGATGCCCAAACCGCTGACCTGCTTTCAGAGATCAGCGCTGAGATCCAGGATATCTGTCAGGTCTTGCAGGCACAGCTTCCTGACCTGGATTTGACCTCCGTCATTCCCTTGCATGAATGGCTGCGGCGCGCTTATGCGAACGATGTGGGCGATGCCGGCAGCCTGCAGAGTTGTTTTCGTACCAACCGCGCCTACCGCGGTTTGCGAGCTCCCATGCGTCCAGTCCCAGGCGGTTTGGCGCCGGATTTTCAAGCTCGCTATCTGGTAGAGGATGTACCATACGGCTTGTTGGTGACCCGTGGGATTGCCGAGATCGCCGGCGTTGAGACGCCCATGATAGATGAGGTGATAGGCTGGTCGCAGCGCTGTATGGGGAAGGAATACCTGCGAGGTACTCCACAGCTCCTGGACTCATCATTCCAAAATGACGACTCTGTCATTGAGAGGGAACACAGCGACCGAAGCAATCTGAACTCCTTGTCATTAGGAGCTGGCAAATTGTGTGGACGAGATTTAGGCGAAACCCGAGCGCCGCAGCGCTACGGGATTAATCATATTCAACAATTAATTGGAGGTAAGTTTTGATGTCTCGAGAGAATGGAGATAACGGAGAAACACCCTTATATATCGGTCGTAAGCGGCGTGTCATGGTCGGTGCGATCGGCAAGTGCGTCCACAACCTGGGCGTCGAAACCTTCGCCGATTGGATGGAAAAACAGGATCTGGGTTATGTTACGGTGAAGCTCGGTCCGGCTGTACCCATTCACGAAGTGATCAACAAGATCCGCGAAGCCAGGCCCGAAGTAGTAGGTGTGTCGATGCGCTTGGGAGACCTGCACGTCGATAAGCTCATCGAGGAGTTCGTCGAAACGGCTACCCAATACGGGCTGCATCCCAAGGAGAGCGGCATCCGTTATTCCTTTGGTGGATTGCGGCCGGCTGCCAACCTGGTGCGTGCCATGACCGGCATGCCGCTGGAGGAGGACCGCTTCGTGCGCGAGGACGAAAAGCATTACGACCTTCAGCAAGTTGCTCAGAAGTATAAAGACAAGAAGCACTACCAGGGTTTTTTCGAACTGATCGCCGATGATTTCGTCACCATGGAAGAATTGGACCGCTTCGCCAAGCATGAGACCACCGTCGAAGCCCATGAACTGGAGCCCTGGTCAGATTACCTGGTGGAACGCATCCAGCAGGTGCGCGAGCGCGAGAACCGCCCAATCATCCGCGCCCATATCGGCATCGCCGCCGACACCATCGAGCCGACCGTTAAAGCTATCGAGAAGCTCTCCGATGCCGGGGCGTTCGAAATTGTCTCTCTGGCGCCGGATCAAACCTCTCAGGAGCTGTTAGCCAAGTTCATCCGCGGTGAGGAAGACCCCAGTAAATACCTGGCCGGTCAGGGCGGCGCGCCCATCCGTACCGTGGAAGACCTCAAACGCCTCAAAGCAGCTACCCGCCGTGGCAATTACCCCATGGCCCGCATCTATACCGGTACGGATGAGCTCTTGGAATTAGCCCACCTGTGGGAAGAGAACCTCAACATGTGCTTCCCCGCCGTGCCCATCTTCTTTTACAACGAGTTGGATGGGCGTGGGCCGATCAGCATCCGCGACTCCTTCGACGAGCACTTCCGCACCATCGAATATTGGGCTGAACGCGGCAAACCGGTCGAGATCAATGACCCTCACCAGTGGGGGTTACGCTATGCCAGCGATGACATGCAGGTGACCGACCATGTGTTGTGTGCCGTCATCGCCCTCAAGAAAAATGTGAAGAATTATGTCATGCAGATGATGTTCGAGCTCCCCCCCGAAATCTCTGCCTTAGACGACCTGGCAAAGATGGGTGCAGCTTACGAGCTGGTCGAACCTCTCACCCGCCATTTCGAGTTCAACATCCTGCGCCAGACGCGTTCGGGATTGCCCAGTTTCCCCCCCAACCTCAATCAAGCCAAGGGCCACCTGGCGTTCGGTATCTATACCCAGCTTTACATGCAGCCCGACTTACTGCATGTGGTCACTCACTCCGAAGCCCATCATGAAGCCAGCGCTGACGATATCATCGAATCCTGCGAGATCGTCAAGCAGGTCTGTTGGGACTTCATCAAGGGCCGCGTGCCGGAAATCTGGCAAGACAGGGTGCTCAAGGCACGTAAGACGGAGCTTAAACAAGGCGCCATGTACAACTTGCTGCATGGAGCTATTTTAGGTGGCTACGAAGGCGAAGTCACCCTCCAGAATTTCTGGGATTGGGCTAAAGAACCTAAGAAAGATCCTGAAAAGAATTATGAAACCATGCTGCTCAGCCTGATCGATGAGAGCAATTATCCCAGTGGCAACTGTGGGGTCATCGCCGGCGATTCGTTGGATTTAGCTCTGCAGATTGGCCTGTATCAGGGTCCGCATATCACCGTGGTGGATCGCCGCTACGAGATGGCTGGAGCCTGCAGCACGCATGTGGTAAATGGCATGTGCCGCACCGAAGAGTGGGACGGTATTAAGGTGAAAAGCGAATTCGAACGCGTTGACCTGGTGCGCCAGCGCTATCCCTGGTACTTTTACAAGGACGTCAGCCAGGCAGATGACGACAGCTTTATTTCCGAGGACGCTGAGGTGGAGGAGATCACCGTTGAGTCTATCAATCACTTCCGCAACCAGATCGGGGTTGGCAGCTCGGTTGGCGAGAAGATCATGGTGGTCGATTTCGGCAGCACCTATACCAAGGTCGGCACCCTCGATATGCAAGATGAGAAGTTCGAGCTGACCTACGTGCCAACCACAGTCGATGACTTGCGTGAAGGGCTGGCTAATGGCTTGGGAGTCCTGGATGCCTGTCAACAGCGCGGCGACTGGCAGCCTCTGGCAGACAAGATCAGCGAATTCTCGGTCAGACTGCCCTGTTCGAGCGCCAAAGGTGGCTTGAAGGTCGTCACCGTATCATTGGTCAAGGAGGAGTCGGGTTTCGCCGCTGAACTAGCCGCCCTTACCGCTGGCGCCAAGCTGGTCGGCACCTACGATGGACGCTTGACCAAAGAACAGGCACGTGCCATCTATCAGCACGATCAACCCGAGATCATCCTGATGGCCGGTGGCACGGATTTCGGTGGAGACAGTGAGACCCAGCTGCACAACGCTCGTATGTTAGCTGAAGCCAGCAAGCACGCCACCTACACCGATTATGGTGTGCCGGTGGTGTATGCCGGCAACCAGGATGCTCGTGAGCAAATTGAAAAGATTTTCCGCAGTCATGGGGTCGATATCCGCATTACCGACAATGTCATGCCGGAGATCAACGATTTTCACATCGAGGTGGTCAACGAGACCATCCGCGAGCTCTTCCAGACCGTCATCATCCGCTCCAAGGGTTTCGACGTGGTGGAAGAATATATGAGCGCGCCCTTTATTCCCACCCCGCGCGCCGCTTTCCGCGGCATCAATCTGCTGGCGCGCGGTTACGGCAAAGAACCCGGGCTGGGCAATATCCTGGCGCTTGATATCGGTGGCGCCACCACTGACTTCTACTCCAACGTGACCGACAACCCGCTCTACCTCTACCCCGGCAAGGATGCCCGTAAGAAGGTCAAACGCACCATCTTGAAGACCCCCAATGTGCCCCTGGTTTACCGCCGCGTGGAGGGTAAGTATGGTTTGAGCTATAACGCCGTCAACCTCAAAGAGCTCGAGCGCTTCAACGATGGGTCTATGGAGAATGAGATGAGTCGCTACCTGACTCAGCGCTTCTCCAACGAGTTCAGCCCCGGCGACGACAACTTCCGCCGGTTCGTCTCCAGCCAGAACGGCTCCCACCGCCTCGACCTGGACCGCTACCTGACCTGGATGAGCGACAACCCCCACACTGTCCCTCAAACCATCCTGGAGGGATCCGCGCGCTCTTACCTGGCTAAAGAAATTATGGCCAAAGCAACCAGCAAACACGCCGGCTGGGTCAAGGAAACCGAAACTTACTTCCTGCAGTCCGGGGTGAACTTCTTCAACCAACCGGTTACCGTGCTGCTCATCGGGGGTACCATCTACACCAGCTGTCTGCAGAAAAAGCCAGGCTACCTCGAAGACCTGGCTATGATCGCCAATGGCGTATTATACGACCCAGACGATATGCACTGCCTTAGACCCGATGGGCCTGTCATGCTGGACGCCCGTTACCTGGTTTCAATATTGGGTGGCTTGTACGGTCGCATCAATCCCGAGCAGGCGTTGCGGGTGATGAAGCGAGAACTAATAAAATTAGAGATGTCGAGCCAGGAGCAGAAAAAACCCGAATTGTTGCCCATTCCAGGAGATTGATAAATTAGCACCAATATTAGACCAGGAGACTGAATAACCTATAAACAAATTACCTGGTTCAAAGATCTCCGCTCAATTTCCAGCAATAGCGAATCCGACCGAAAAGAGGCTGTCTCAAACGTGGACAGCCTCTTGTTTAATCTTATTTAGGATGTGTTAATCGTATTTTTGAGGGTGTGCTTCCCGAAACATAGGTAGGTAGCGTACGCCCAGGGTAAAACTCAACAAGCCATAGGCGAGAATCCCAAGCGCCACCGCGATTTCGAGCAAGGTGGGGAAATACGAAGCCGCGACCACATTGCCGATGACGCCGGTAGACCAATCCGGGGGCACCACCAGCCCCGAGAGGGTGACGTTCCAGCGGTTGACAATCACCCCAAAGATAATCATCCCGAGGGCCGCTATCAAAGCTTTGTCATCCCGCCGAAGAGGTTGGTACAACAAGATG
>JACUUU010000257.1 GCA_014859065.1 Anaerolineales bacterium | reverse complement strand
GCGCCCAAAACCCCAAGGCTGTGATCATTGAAGCGGCATCGCCGCTGTTTGTCGATGATCCCTCCGCCATTCAGGGAAAGCGTGTCCTGGTGGTAGAAGATGGACCCACTCTCACACATGGTGAAATGGCTTATGGAGCCGGGTATGTAGCCGCGCGCCGTTTTGGGGCAGCCGAGATTGTCGACCCCCGGCAATATGCAGTCGGTTCGATCAGGGCAACCTTCGAGAAGTACCCCGCCACCGGGCCAATCTTGCCGGCCATGGGTTATGGAGAAAATCAAACCAGAGAACTGGAAGAGACGATCAATAAGTCCGATGTGGACATGGTCATCATTGGCACTCCCATCGACCTGACCAGGGTGATCAAGATCGACAAGCCTACCCAAAGGGTGCGTTACGAGCTTCAAGAGATCGGTCAGCCAACCCTGGCAGACCTTTTGAAGGCACGCTTCCAGGTGAAATAAGGCTGAATGTCGGATTAGTTTTTTTGGGTTGGAGGATTATACATCAGTTGAGGCAGCATTTCTAAAAACTGCGATCAATCTTTATCCCAATCTAAATTATGACCGCTGGAAGGTTATAATCTTCCAGCGGTTTCTCATTTCAACTGCCTCGTTCTGGTCTCAGGTTTATCTAATTGTTGTTCAGGTGGGTGGTAGAGGAGGCAAAGTTATCCATTCCTGCGCTGGAACTCCTTCATGAAATCTACTAATGCCTGGACAGATTCGTGCGGCAGGGCATTATACAGGGATGCACGCAACCCGCCGACTGAGCGGTGACCTTTCAACCCGACCAGGTTTTCTCCTTTAGCTTCGTCCAAGAACTGCTTCTCGAGGGCTTCTGTAGTCAGGCGGAAGGGCACGTTCATCCTGGAGCGGCTGTCAGGTTGGGCATGTCCGCGATAGAAACCGCCGCTTTGATCGATTGCCCGGTAGATCAGCCCGGATTTACGCTCGTTCAGGCGTCCGATTTCAGCCAATCCCCCCAGGTCGATCAGCCAGCGCAGGACCAACCCGAGGATGTAAATGGCAAAACAGGGGGGTGTGTTGTGCATTGACCCTGCAGCTGCCTGGGTTTTGTAGTTGAGCATCACTGGCAGGTCGTCCGGGACGCGGTCCAACAGATCTTCTTGCAGGATGACGATGGTAACGCCTGCCGGTCCAGCATTCTTCTGCGCTCCGGCGTAGATCAAACTGTATTTTGCCACCGCGATTGGGCGACTGAGGATATTAGAGGACATGTCGCATACCAATGGCACCCCGTTCGGTGGCTTAGGTTCGGCAAAGAATTCCAACCCGTGGATGGTCTCATTGGAAGTGAAGTGCAAATAAGCTGCCTTGGGGTCCAGATCAGCAGATGCCAGAGACGGTAAGCGATCGAAATTCGTGTCTTCCGTTGTGGCAACTGTGCGGGTAGAGCCGAGTTTGGCGGCGTCTTTGATGGCAGCTTTCCCCCAGGCTCCGTTGACGATATAGTCCGCAGATTCCCCAGGAAGGCGCAGGTTCATAGGCACCATAGCAAACTGCATGCTGGCACCACCCTGTTGGAGAAGAATTTTATATTCCGAGGGAACAGCCAGCAGATTTCTCAGGTTGGCGTCTATCTCTGCCATCAAATCCGCAAACTCGCGTGATCGATGACTCATTTCCATTATCGACATCCCACTGCCTTGATAGTCCAGGAGTTCTTCTTGAGCTTTAAGCAGCACAGGCAAAGGCAAAACTGCTGGCCCGGCGCCGAAGTTGTGCACGCGCTTGGAGGTGCCCAAAGCAGCTATGAGGTTTGAGTTCTGCGCATTTTTCATGGGAATATGCCTCCTTTACTCATCGAACAGGTAAGTCATCTCGCCGTAAAAGCGCACCTCTTTGGAGGCCATCTTTTGTCGCAGCCATTCTTTCAGGCGAGCATTTTTGGTTTCTAAGGGTTCTCCGGATTTCAATTCATCAAGTGGATAATTTACCCGTAGTACCCGCCCTTCAATCAGGTGTCTCGTCAATCCGGTTGGTAATAATTGCCCATCGCGTGCCAGGGCAAGCACTTCTGATGTATCATATTTGGGGAAAACCACCAGGGCGGTCAGTTTTGGGTAGAGTTGTTTGGCTTCCTGCAGGCTGTCGGTCATCGCCCGGTGGAGCTGCCCCCGGTCTTTATAGGTATCCACCAGGGCATTCAAAAGCTGGTTTTGTTCGGACACAGATAATCCCGGGATTTTCGGGCGGGCGACAAACACTTTTCCATCAGAGTGGACAACATAGATAAGGCATTCCCGGCGTGCCAACCCAGCCCGAGCATGCAGATAATCCACCTCAAAGAAATCGACACCTTCCACCGCGGCGAGCTGATTGGTGAATTCTTCCATATCGATATCTTCGATCAAATGGTGCCAGGTTGTAAGGGTGACATAGGGTTCTTCGTATTTCACCACCTGTGCCAGGGTGTATGGATATCCAAGCATGCTTAATGCCATGGTGCGATTTGCTCCATCCAACACGACCAAGCGGTCGTCACCGTCTCCAATGGGTGAGACAATGGGAGGATTTTTCAGCACACCTTCGGACTCTAAGCGTTCAGCCAGGGGTGCTGTACGCTGTTCGTCATTGAACTCGTGTTCCACCAGGAGTTCGAGGGGAAGGATGCGTAAATCAGGTGCCTTGACGATATCAGAGGGATGGATTTGGGTAATCATCAGACGTTCCTCATATTCATAACGTTAATTTCCTTTGAAAACAATAAAAAATTCTCCAGGTTGTAAGCTGTTGCAAGCGAAAACCTGCGGGATTTTTGAGTGGCTAGTATTTTCCAGAAGGGACATTTATATCATAAAACCTGAGTGATAAGGGAATTGAACCTATCGATAACGGTTGTCAACAAGAAACCCATAGTATTCAGTATTTTAGCAGATACCCGACCAGCATCATAATTGAACAGTGGTTATTCGGTGGGACTCTGGACGTAAGACCTGATCATTTCTTGGACATGCTGATCTAGCTTTTCGGGTTTGTGTGATGCCAGGATTTCTTCTACGCGTTCGGCGGCGCGCTGAGCTAAGGTTTTGCTTCCTTTTTTCTTCCAACCCTGGTAATTATTGCGGTCGAAGAGCTGTGGATGCCACTGTTCGCGGAAATGGCGCAAGGTATGCTGGGTATTGAGGTACTGCCCGTCTGGACCAACCTCGTCGATCAAATCCAGCGCCAGGGTCTCATCGTTAATCTCTACCGGCTTCAGGGCGCGCTTGATCCAGGTGAGGATCTCGTCACAGATGACGATTTGCGTTAAAGCGCTGGTCATGCCTGACTCCAGGTAGCCAACGTCATGCACGATCTGGCTTCCAACCACAGCATCGTAGAGCAGGGTTAAAGCAGCTTCGATACCAGCTTGCTGGTCGATGAGTTTGGCATCGCTAACGCCGGCCTTGGCAAACATTGGCAAGCCGAGGTGGTGGGCAATCGACTGGGTCACACCGTGATGGTCGGGTCCGGTGTAAGACATGACGGTCGTGCGCATGTCGAGTGCCAGCGCGCCCCAACCGGGGATAAAAACAGGCGCTCCCTGGTTATTCAGTTGGGCGATCACCAGACCGGCCAGGGAGCCTGCCATACGCATGGCATTGCTGCCAGCCACGGTCACCGGACCAGCCGCACCGGCCATGGCGCCTGGTATGTAGAAAAAGGGAATGCCTTTTTCTGAAAGGAAAAGCAGTTTCTCGAGCGCATCGTGGTTATGACGCAGGGCGGTAGTCACATTGACGTAACATGCCACAAAAGGTTTTTCACGCAGGGCTTGCGCACTTCCGGCAATCGCCTCCGCCATCTTGATGTTGTCCACACATCCGGATATTTCGTAAGTTACGAACACAATTGGTTTCGTGGTGTGGTTTAGCATGACCTCCATCTGATAGCGGTCAGCCAGCTCTTTATCGACATCGGTGGGCAAGAACATGGACATTACAAAGTCAATATTTTCCAATGCATCGCACACGATCGTCCCCTCTACTACATCTTGCAGAAGGGGCTTCCGCCGCTCCCAGGTGCGGTGGTCGATGATGTTGAGGCAGTCGGAGCCAGTGCCGAAGAAACTGCGCCGGCCATCGACTGGCATGACAGGCTCGCCATTACGGTTGTACAGCGTGACTTGTTTGGGCGCTGTGGAGACCGCCCATTCGGCCAATTTAGGAGGTATGCGTACACGATTGCCTTCGGAAACCTGAGCACCGGCGCTGGTGAGCAGGTCCACTGCCCGCGTGCTAAAAAGGCGGACTCCGGTGCGTTCCAATATCTTCAAACTGCCCTGGTACATCAGGGTAGATTGTTCCTCTGTCAAGCGATTGAAGGGTGAGTAATTTTGTGCAAGCATTTGTCCTGGGTTCATGGTTACGTCTCCTTTTGATCGGTTAAAAGTGGATAATAGTCTGGTCGTGATTACGGTTGCATCCCACCAACACTGTGAGCCGAAGTTGTTTGACGAACAACTCGGTTTTGATCAGGATTCCCTGTCAAAACAAGCAGCAAATTCAGATGATTTAGGAAAATAATGGATTTTCGAAGTAGGGGAAATGGGTTAATTGAGTGGTTCATCAGGATTACTTTTAGTATAGACCAGGTTTACCTAGAATGCAAACCTGATTTATGCTTATAATAAAACATAGGCATCGCCTTCAGTATTTTGGCTGCCCAGGTGAACGTTAACAATGTGAGCGACGAGTTTGAGAAGAAAGGAGAATTTCGTGAGTATAGAAAGAACCATAGGTGGGGATCGTAATGGCTCTTACCTTTCCATTTTGGGAGACAAGGATATTGAGCGCATCCACTTGAGCGCCTGTGAAGTGTTGATCAAGACCGGGATCGTTATACTGGACCGGGAAAGCCTGGATTTGCTGGAGGGAGCTGGCTGCCGGGTGAGCAGGGAGGAGCAGCGCGCATTTCTGCCGGCAGAGGTGATCGAGGAAGCATTGAAAGCATGTCCGGCGGTGGTTAAACTTTACAATCGTCTGGGTGAAGAAGCGCTGGTGCTGGGATCAGGCGCATTTCATACCCGCAGTTCAAGTGGAGCCACCGGCATCCTCGATCTGGATAGTGGGAAAAGGCGGACTCCAACCGTCCAGGATGCAGTCGCGGCTGCCCGCCTGGCTGATGCACTACCACACATTGACGGGGTCAGCTCGATGGCGGTCCAACCGGCTGAACTGGAGGTTAGCACGGTTGACGTGCACGTAATGCGCATCGCCCTGGAAAACAGCATCAAGCCAATCGGTTACGTATGCCTCAACCAGGATTTGATCCCAAAGGTGCTGGAAATGACCGCAG
>JACUUU010000256.1 GCA_014859065.1 Anaerolineales bacterium | reverse complement strand
TGACTATAATCATGGTTGTCCCTTCCTCAGCCAGCTGTTTCATGACGTCGAGAACTTCACCGATTAGCTCCGGATCTAGAGCAGATGTTGGTTCATCAAACAATATTACCCTGGGCTCCATTGCTAAAGCTCTGGCAATCGCAACCCGCTGTTTTTGCCCACCTGATAGTCGAATAGGATATATATCCCGTTTATCTGACAGTCCAACCTTTTGGAGAAAATTTTCGCCGCGATCAACCGCCTCACTTTTAGGCACTTTTTTGACTATAACCAACCCTTCAATTACATTCTCCAAGGCAGTCTTATGAGGGAACAAATTGAACTCCTGGAATACCATGCCAGTACTTAGCCGGATGAGCAGCTCATCCTTCCTGCTTGTTTTTTTACCAGGTTGAACATCCACAGTTTTGCCTGCAACTGTGATTCTCCCAGAGGAAGGTTTTTCCAGAAAATTAATACACCTGAGCAGAGTGCTTTTTCCTGAACCACTCCTGCCGAGCAGTACCAAGACCTCTTGTGGAGAAACAGAAAAGCTGATCCCTCGGAGAACATGCAGCAATCCAAACCACTTATGCAAGTTTTCTACCTGGATGACGGTCTCAGCGTTCATAAGCTTTCGCCATCCGCTTTTCTAGTCGGCTTTCGAGCCATGATGAGATGATCGTCAAGATCCAATACAGAGCGGCTGCCAGCAAAAACATTTCCATGAATTTAATATCCTTTCGGGCAAAGCGGCTGGCACGGTATAGAATTTCCCAAACACCAATCACAGACACCAGAGCTGAGTCTTTCTGCATCGCAATAAACTGATTGCCTATATCTGGGATTATCACTTTGATCCCTTGAGGTAATATCACCCGCCTCAATGTCTGCCAGGATGACATTCCAATTGCCTCTGCTGCTTCATGTTGTCCGTGAGGTATGGACTGGATACCAGCCCGGAAGATCTCTGTCATGTAAGCACCATAGTTCAAACTAAGTGCCACGATCCCTGCCTGAACAGCGCTCAAGATAAAGATATCTCCCAATTGTGGGTACCCCAGTGTACGTAGTTGAATCCCAAGCTGGGGAAGCCCATAATATATCAGGAATATCTGAACTAACAAAGGAGTCCCGCGGATAAAAGAAATATAAAAACCCGAGATGCCTAACGCGATAGGGTTTTTTGAGATTCTCCCCAAAGCGCCTAATAATGCCAGGATCGTTGCAATACTGATTGAAGCCAACGAGATACCAATTGTCGTCAGCGCACCTTGTAAGACAAATTGATAATTTTCGAATATGTATGCAGGTTCAAACCGCAGCTGTAACAAAACCACCAACAAGATCACCACCACCGCAATCCATACCAGGATGATTTTCCCCTGCAAAATCAACCGCTGCCGGCGGTCATGGGCAAGCAGTTGTAAACCTGTGCTCAAGTCTGGATCTAAACTTACACCTGGAGGAGTCTTCGCGTTTTCAATAGGCATCTTACCTCCATATTCACAAAGTATTAAAACAGGTGAGGCTCATATGCGAGCCTCACCTGTTCAGTTCGTTTTTTACGGCCACTGATTGAGCATGCCAACATCAAACTCCCCTGCGGCTGAAGTGAGATCGACACCGTAATACTGCTGCGAAAACTGCAACAAAGTGCCATCTGCGTGCATATCGAGGATGATCTCGGTTAACCTTTCTACCAATGGGATTGGGTCGTATCGGTGGAACTTATCCACTGCGCCAGCGAGGTATTCAAAATATACAGGTTCACCCAACTGTTTGATCGGTAAGTCAGCATCGATCGCCTCTAATCCAGTCGGCTGAGCTGTCAAAACCGCATCCAATCGGATACCATCCCCCAACGCCAGATCCTGAAGTGCGGTTAAATCCGTATCGTAACCGGAAAATTCTGCATCCTGGACAACAAAATTGATCACTTCTCCGGGGATAGATAATGAACCATCAAGATAGAAGTCATAGGTGCAACCTGAACAAGCCCCAATTCTCATGCCTGAAAGGTCGCTTGGTTGGCTGAAGGTTGTATTATCTTCATGCACGAAGAAAGCTGCTGGCGTGGTGTAATACGGCTGCGTAAAGTAGAGGTTTTGCATCCGTTCAGGTGTGATAGTCATCGAACCGATACTGATATCCCATCGTTCTGCCCAGTTCCCACTCGTGATGATCCCCCAATCAGGGGTAACAAAACACGGCTCCACTCCCAATCGATTGGCAATCTCCACGGCTGTGTCGATATCAAATCCGGAAAATTCATTGGCTGTACGCTGATCAGAAGCGCAAATCGTGTTTGGGTCTCGCTGTACCCCTGCCACCACTTCGGATTGAGGTGGGTAAGCTGGGTCTGTGGAGAAAATGATAGTTCCTCGCTCTAGAATCTCATCGAGCTTATTGGCAACCGGCTCTGGCTCCACAACTTCAGGTGGTGTCTCGGGAGTTGCCTCAGGGGGCGCTTCGGTTGGTTCCTCAGATGGTTGGCAAGCAGTCACTACCAACATGATGGCAATAATTAAAATTGCCAGGAAAAGCTTTTTCTTATCCATATTCCTCCTCCTTTGATTTAAGTACTAATGGTTCGAACGGTGGAATTATCAAAAGATAAATTTGTCGATTTGCTCACCTCCTTCGATGTACCCCAAACCAATTTCACACTTGTACCATCTACATTGGAGATTGAAAACTATTAAAATCTATTTTTCAATATTCTTGCTGCGGTGGAATTCAAATTTATGTTTAACTCAGCAACCAAATAGAAAATTAGAAAATAATACGCTTTTACACCAAACTTGTTATCTAAGTGATTGCTGAACAATGTGGTGAAAATTATTATAAAACGCCAGGTTTAAAAGCGCAAGTAAGATCGCCCGGGATCTCTCAAGGTGCTTAGCACATCCTGATCGAATGCCACTAAGAGGTTCTCTTGTTTGAATATGGAGAAGGTCTATATGCACGTGACCGGACACCAAGTTGAGATAATTCACATACATGCCAGTCTTGTTGATTGGTCATGTCTCAGAACTCAATTGCATTCCTGGGGTTAGACCTCATATTTCCCAATGCTTCCGGAGAAAACAACCTCTCACATACAACTCTAGTCCGATCTGGCGCCTTTGGCCATAACGTGTGAACCATAACATAGTCAGGATGCAAGCTGAGTAAGGTGTTAGGGAAGATTGAGAAATAATAAACTCGGTTTAGATCTGCTGCTCTAGTCCAACCCACTACCACCGGTCAAAATATATGCACTTAATCTCATTTTTGAATATTTCATCGGGTGCATAGTAATAACCTTTTAGGTAAAGGATTCCACCTTGAAGGTTTCCTCAGTAGGATAAAAAGCATTCATTTGATCATTCCTCCTATGAACGTCTTAGATCGTATATGATCTCCCTTGCTGCATTGTAACCAGGTAAACCAGTAACTCCACCTCCTGGGTGTGTACCTGCTCCACACAGGTAAAGATTTTCTATTGGCGTCCTGTAACGAGCAAATCCAGGTATAGGGCGCATAAATGCGATTTGGTCCAAACCCATCTGCCCATGATAAATACATCCTTCCTGAAGCCCATATTGCCGCTCATAGTCTAGTGGGGTCAAGACCTGACGCCCGGTGATTAAATCCATAAAACCTGGTGAATACTTCTCTAAGAGCTCCACCACTTGATCTCCTAGAGATTCTCGCTTAGTATCCCAATTGGAAGACTCCAGGTGATAAGGTGTATAGCGGACGTCTACAGACATAACATGTTTACCCGGTGGCGCTAAGGAATTATCCAGTAAACTTGGGATTGTTAGATCTAATACTAAATTTTGCGAGATTCGTCCATATTTCGCATCATCATAAGCTCTTTCCAAAATATCCAGATTTGGACAGATAATTATATGGCCATCTAATTTGTTACTGGTCGATCCTGGGAAGGATGGTAATCTTTCAAGCGCAAAATTTACCCTTGCAGTGCTTCCCCGAAATTTGATCTGCCTCAGCTCACGCACAAAACCCACATCTAAAATCGTGGGATCAACCAAATCAAAAAAGGTATGGTGGCAATTAACGCTCGATACAACCATACGAGCGTTAATTCTCCTCCCATTTTCCAGGACAACTCCTTGAACTTTGCCATCTTGCACAGTGATATTTTCTACTCCATGGCCAGTGGAAATTTCGGCTCCATACCTTCGAACAACGTTTGCTAGTGCTTCACTCAGCATCCCACTGCCTCCGCGACAAAACCGGCTTGCTCTGACAGCATCTTTCCCTGCGGCGACCGCTTGGTATAGCAGCATGAAAGTTGTCCCAGAAGCGCGTGGCCCTTGCATAAGTCCTGCTACACCATTGAAACCAATTGCTGCCTTCAATTGCGGGGTTACAAACCATTCATCTAGAAAATCGTTTATCGACATAGGTAAAATTCGAAGAAATTCCATTAACTGCTCATTACCCAACCGTTTTACTTTCAATCCAGCCCGTAACCAGGGTAGGAGTTGGTTATAACGAATATTGGGCAGGTCGGGTGGGGTCATTAACGCTATCATTTCTAATACAGCTGACATTGACTGAATCCTTTCTAAGAAAAACCCAAATTTTTCAGCATCGTGTGAAGAAAACCGCGCAATCTCATGTCGACTTTTTTCCCGGTCGTGAAAAATTGTTAAAGAATCCCCATCCAATTGAGGGAGAAAAAATAGTGCAGAGCTATCAAGATACTGTAAGCCATGATTTTGCAGGTGAAGTTCGCTAACGATTCGAGGATTGAATAAACCAATATCTGCAGATCCGGTGTTCATCCGATAACCAGGAAACACCTCCTCTGTAGCTGCTGCCCCCCCCAGCATCTCCCGCCTTTCAACTACCAATACTTTTAGGCCCGCTTTTCCCAGATAGGCAGCAGCAACCAGTCCATTGATACCCGCCCCAATAATAATTGTGTCGTAGTTTTGATTAGTCATAGTCTGATTGAATTTCCATTCCAGATCCAAGAGGCAATCATTAAGCTAGGACTTCAAAATCTCAATTGCTGCTAATCTCCCGGGGGCACCAGATATGCCACCACCTGGATGAGTGCTGGAACCACACTGGAAATAATTTCGCAGCGGGGTGCGGTAATTTGCTAATCCAGGTATAGGTCGCAAGAAGAAAAGCTGCGATAAACTCAGTTCTCCTTGAAAGATATTCCCTTCAGTCAGACCAATTGTTTGTTCTATGTCCCAGGGTGTCAACACCTGTCGATGCAGGATGAGGTCTTTTATATTGGGAAAATACTCAACCAAGGTCTCTATAACATCATCTTTATTACAAACCTCAATATCCTCAATTATTTC
>JACUUU010000011.1 GCA_014859065.1 Anaerolineales bacterium | reverse complement strand
TCAGCAGGTTTGATGTTCCAAACAGCAGCATAGTGCGCGGCAGACTATCCAGGATAATACTTTTCACGGAAGTTAATGCCGCTCCGCCAATATAGTAGCGGTGACTGTCACCAAGGTTGAGGGTTATCCCATGAATGAGCAGACGTATACTGTTTTCAAAGAACTCAGTCGTTGTTAGTTGGATGTTTCCGTAGTTGTACCTAACCGAAGGATTTGTAATCCCGCTAAACCAACCTTGGATTGGACCATGACCAGGTTCAAATTCGGACTCGATGACCACACTCTTATTAGTGATCAATATGGTTAAATAGACGCTGACAATCACCACCAAGAAAAGCGATAAGCCCCTGGTTATCGTGAATTTTGCCAGTCGGAGAACCATGCTACCTTGTCTGATCATAGGATAGTTAGTTTTATCTACTCTTTATTGATTGGAAATTTTAGTGGTTTTTCTCTGTGATTTTTGAGTTGTTATTATACAACAATTGCTAGAATGGTAAATTTTATTGAAAGGGTGTTTAATTAATTGCGGTAATGAACTTGCTTCTCTTATACCCAAAGTAATTTCCGAGGTTCGATAAGGTCCCATGCTTTTGGCTTGACAAACCTTACGAGCACGCTTATATTGAGAACTGGGATGATTTTAGAGGTTTATGGGAGGTTTAAAAATGAGTTTTTACGTTCGAGAATGGATGAGTACCCCGGTTATCGTTGTTGATCCAGACAGTTCAGTATCCTATGCATTAACTTTGATGCGTCGTCGAAAAGTCCACAGCTTGGTCGTCAATATTGCTGAAGACCACCTAACATATGGGATTATAACCAGTACAGATATAAGGGATAAGATCATCGCTGAAGATCGAAACCCAAAAGAAACCAGAGTCCGCGAAATCATGACTGCGCCAATTATTACAGCCAGACCGGATTGGACATTGCAAGAATGCTCTTTGAAAATGCAGGAATACAATATCCATCATATGCCGGTGATAAATGACCAGGGGGAACTTATTGGATTGATATCAGTTACGGATATATTTACTGCGGCTGAGGAAGTTGGTTGGGGAGATTATTCCTGAAAATTTTTATCATTCTGATATAATTTTGTCGATATTTGCTGGGGATTATATGGATAATAGTCCAGTGAAATCATGCATTGGGAAGGCAAATACTGGTACCATTATCATATTTATTTGGGTGGATTATTTTAATCGGAGGTCAACATCAGGATGGAATTAGAAGAAAAAGAGATCACCATTGAGCTGGATAAGGATCAATATTTGGATCTTTACTACCAGATGGTCCTCATCCGCAGAGTTGAAGAACGTTCGGCTGAGCTTTATCAGCAAGGGAAGATTGGTGGGTTTTTACACCTATATATAGGACAAGAAGCTGTTAGCACTGGAATAATCTCAGCGCGCTTACCACAGGACAGGGTAATTACAGCTTACCGAGATCATGGTGTAGCTTTGAATGTAGGGATCTCAGCCAGAGAGGTGATAGCAGAACTCTTGGGAAAAGAAACTGGCAGTTCCAAGGGGAGGGGAGGATCAATGCACATGGCGGATGTAGAGAAAAATTTCTGGGGAGGACATGCAGTGGTAGGCTCCCATCTTCCGATTGCAGCTGGAATGGCTCTGGGTGACCAATATTTAGAAAATGATGGTGTCACCATTTGCATGTTTGGTGATGGCGCAACCAATATTGGTTTCTTCCATGAAGCCCTAAACCTCTCAAAAGTGTGGAATCTACCAGTACTATGGGTTTGCGAGAATAACAAATATGGAATGGGCACATCTGTTGAGCGAGCGTCTGCTACTGTAGAGATGCGTCAAAAAGCCGAGGGATACAATATGCCAAATGATCAGATTGGTGGCATGAATGTGCTTGGAGTTCGACAGGCGGCTGAAAAATACCTGGAATTTGTTCGAGAAGGGAATGGCCCATTCTTTTTGGAAGTTGTCACTTACCGGTTCCGTGGACACTCAATGGGTGATCCTGAACGTTACCGTGAAGCTAAAGAAGTGAAAAAATGGCAGAAAAATGATCCAATAGGTATTTACCGTGACTATTTAATATCTAAAGAGATTGCAGGAGAAGATGAGTTGAATGATATAGAAACCAAGGTAGAAGCAGAGGTAGAAGATGGAGTCGAATTTGCTGAAAATTCTCCTGATCCATCTGCCGAGGACTTATTCGCTCATATATATGTTGATGAAGAGTAGAAATTTGTAGGAAATTGATCTTTTTCTTTGAAACAGGACATTTCATGAGACTTCGAGGAATTCTATGGCCAGATTAACTATGCGTGAGGCGCTTTCACAGGCATTATGGGAAGAAATGGAACGTGATGATCGGGTTTTTATACTTGGTGAAGAAGTAGGTGTTTGGGGTGGGACTTACGCGGTCACTAAGGGTTTTTATGATCACTTTGGGGAGAAACGAGTGCGAGATACACCTATCGCTGAAACAGCTATTGTGAGTGCTGGTATCGGTGCAGCCTTGGTAGGTTTACGGCCAGTTGCTGAGCTTATGACGATCAACTTTGCATTTGCAGCCATGGACGCGATTGTTAATCAGGCTGCGAAATTACGCTATATGTTCGGAGGTCAATTCACGATCCCTATCGTTATACGTGCTCCAGGTGGTGGCGGTCGCCAACTTGGAGCGACACATTCACAGACTCCTGATGCAGTCTTTGCTCATTTTCCAGGTCTAAAAGTAATCGCCCCAGCCACTCCAGAAGATGCAAAGGGTCTTTTGAAGTCAGCGATCCGGTCAGATGACCCAATCCTATTTATTGAAAATGCTACTCTGTATCAAGTGCGGGGTGAAGTACCAGAAGGGGATGTTACTATCCCTTTGGGGAAATCTAAGGTTCATCGAGCAGGTGATGCCGTAACAATTGTTACTTACAGCAAAATGGTAGACGTCTCAGCCAAAGCTGCCGAAGAATTATCCAAACAAGGGATTGAAGCTGAGATCATAGATTTAAGGTCTTTACGTCCCCTTGATATGGGTCCGGTTTTGGAGTCGTTCAAAAAGACTAATAGAGCAGTAATCGTTGAGGAGGGCTGGTTATCATATGGAATCGGAGCAGAGGTTGCCTCGCGGATTTACGAACAAGCCTTTGATTACGTGGATGCTCCAATAAAGCGAGTTGCTCAAAAAGAAGTTCCCCTCCCTTACAATCGTGAATTAGAACAATTGGCTATCCCGCAGATAGATGACGTGGTCAGGGCTGTAAAGGAGGTGTTGTAATGGCAGATTTAGTCATCATGCCCAAACTGGGTTTCGATATGGCCGAAGGCACCCTGGTAAGATGGGTTGCAAATGAAGGTGAAAATGTTGAAAAGGGGGCAATACTTGCAGAGATCGAAACAGATAAAGCTACAGTAGAAGTCGAATCGACTCATTCTGGGGTAGTTCGCCAATACCTTGTAGAAGAAGGAGCAATTGTACCCATAGGCGATCCTATCGCTGTTATTGGAGATCCAGACGAGGAAATTGATATCGAGAAATTATTAGGTGGGGAAGTAGAGCAGGCAGAAAAAATCGATGAACCGTCAAAGAAAGATGAATCTGAAGAGGAAGTAGTTGAGGAGAAGGTTCTAGAAGAAAAAGGAACACCCCGAGAAGATGAGGAGAAATTATCTAAGAAGGAAAAGATTAATGAGGATGGAGATCGGTTTCCGAAAGGTGTGCGCGCTTCGCCTTTAGCACGCAGAATAGCAGAAGAACGCGAGATTGACATCCGCCAGATAAAAGGTTCGGGTCCAGATGGACGCATCGTCAAAAAAGATGTAGAGACATTCGAACCATCCGAGCCCAGAGATAAGAAAAGAGCTCCGGAACCTGTCTCGGTTTATGCTGCCGAGCCGAAAGAAGATAAAACACTCCCGCTGAGTCGATTGCGTGCTATCATTGGCCGTCGCATGGCTAAATCTTTCCAGCAATCACCCCATTTTTTTGTTACCCACGAATATGATGTCGCATCACTGTTAGAGTTGAGGAAACAAGTAAACTCTCTCTTGCCCGAGGATCAGAAAGTATCTGTAAATGACTTTATCATCAAAGGAGTAGCTCTGGCTTTACGCGCGTTTCCTAACTTGAACGCATCGTTGGATAAAGAAAAAAATGAGGTTATCCATCATGGAAATATAAATATTGGTGTGGCAGTTGCAGTAGATAATGGCTTACTAACAGTTGTCTGCCGAAATACTGATCTAAAACCTTTACCACAAATTGCTAGTGAAATTAGAGAAATGGTAAGTAGAGCACGAGAAGGTAAGGTTCGACCTGAGGATATTGAAGGCTCTACATTTTCTGTTAGTAATTTAGGAATGTTTGATGTCGATCAATTTACAGCAATTATAAATCCACCTGAAGCAGCAATCCTGGCAGTTGGATCTGCTCGACAAGTACCGGTTGTAATCGAAGATACTGTGAAACCAGCTATCCGTATGAAGGCGACTATATCCATCGACCATCGGATTAGCGACGGGGCTGAGGCAGCTCAATTCTTACAGGAGTTGGGAAAATTTTTGGAGGAACCATTAAGAATTTTTCTCTAATAATTCCTTCCTGAAGTCTAGGCATTCTAATTGCGAAATTCTCAATACAGCCTTCCAAGAAGGGCTACCAGAAGGAGTTGATCCATGCCATCTCAAAAATACGATCTTGCTTACTTGAAAGCAGTTGTCGCGCAACTGGAAAGATACTTGCATTCTAAAGAGTTATATTTCCCTACTGGGGAAAAACCTCCCCCCGGAGAGCCGCCGTTCCCGCGAATCACACCTGGGGGTTTACTCTTAACCGTGGCTCGATTAAACGCCTGGCAGCTAAAACCTGGAATAGCAAGTGAGTGCTCTTCGTCTGTTGACCAAATGGAGGACCTGATAAAGAATTGGCGTGTAGCCTGGGAGGGAAAAGTTGTGCGTGATTTTAGTGCTCGCCTGAACCTCTGGAGGAATTTTCTAGAAGACCACCGAAAAAACCCGGCTGCAAACTTTGATCGTTATGCTTATGAAGTTCGCTCACGTGTCATTCTGCATCTTCTTTCAAAAGAGGGTGCTCAAATACCACCGGAGAAATTAGACATAATCCCCGATTTGGATAGAATTTTAAAGACAGTTTTTGTCTCTGGTAGTTTTATATGGGAGCAGGAACTCAGCCAGGGATTTCCGCAGGACACATATTGGTATTTGTATGGATCGATCACAGAAGTGTGAAATTTTCAATCATTCCTCAATGTAAATGTCGTGAATGATTTCCTGACCTTTGCCACTCTGCAGACAGAATAAGAATACCCTGCTCTCTCCTTGAGGTTCACCTGATGCTAATGCCAATACCGGTTGAATGAGTTTCTCTCTGACCTCAGAGGGGATCTCGATTGTTTTTACACTTGGAGAAAGCCAGGATCGGGGGAGATAGCCGATCGCAGTCGGGTTGTTACCAACAGCCGTCAGCATTGCTTCAGGATCAGGTGCGAGGTTAGATAATGTTGTTGGTGATAAGGTTTGTAATATTCCATCTTGGAATATCTGGTGGGTATCATCATCAGAATAATTGATCCATACAGCAATTTCGGAATCATCTCCGTTGACCTTTGTCCAATTAGATATGACCCCCGTGAATATACTAACGATTTCCCCATAACTCAGAGTCTCCACAGGGTTTGTTGGGTGAACAATTAACAAGATTTCATCAAAAGTTATGGGTGCTGAAAATGCCGTCGAATTCTTTGGTAAGCCAATACGTAGTGATAAATCTGCATCAATGGTGTCCTGAAAATTTGCCGATACCTCTTTTACGAGAAGAGCAATTTCTGGCTGCTGTAGTGCGCAAGCATTAACTGCATTTAATATCGGTCTGAGGGCAGGAGTGTATAAGACAGTTAAGGGTTGGGGAGTTGGTAGAGGTGGCAGAGTTGGAGGTGCATTACAGGCATTGATGAGTACGGTAAAAAGAATTAATATCGGAAGATATTGAAAACAAGATCTCATCGTAACCGAATAAACCTTTCAATGACCTAAAAAGACCAGAAGTAAATTTATTATTCCAAAAATACTGCAGTAGATGGCGAATGAAAATAGAGGGTAACGAGTCAGAAAAGCTAACAACCAACGGATGGCGAGGTATCCTGAAATTGCACTGGCGAAAAACCCTGGTATATAGGATGGGAGCAAATCTGTCAAGTGAGGTATCTTGATAAAGTCTAGAAAAGTTAATGCCCCAGCAGCCAACATAATAGGTATTGACATCAAGAAGGAGAATCTTGCTGCTGAGGGTCGGTCAAGGTTTCTGATCATTGCACCAGTAATTGTAGCGCCGGACCGCGATATACCTGGAAAAATTGCCAAAATTTGAAAAATACCCATTGTTAATGCGTCGATCCAAGAGAATTTGTTCAAACCACGATTCCGTCTTCCAACCTTCTCGGCAATAGTTAGCAGGAAGGCAGTTCCTAACATGAAAAGCGAAGTTGATAACGGATTTCCAAATGCAGATTCTACCTGGTCTTTTAATAAAAAACCTACAAGTCCTGCTGGAATCGTGGCAATAATAATATACCAACCCAGCCTTGCTTCGATTTCAGCAAAAGGTTCCCTTCTAATAATTCCCAGAAATGTCGCCCGAATAATATTGATAAGATCATTTTTGAAGTAGACAAAGACTGCTATTAGAGACGCTACTTGGACAAGTATGTTAAAGATAAAAGATTCAGTGGCTGGCAACTCCCATTGGAAAATGAAGGGAGTGAGAACCAGGTGACCTGAACTGGAAATGGGGACAAATTCAGTTATACCTTGAATAATTCCTAAAATTATGGATTGGAGTATAGTCATTGAAATAGCTTTGAAGTCTAGCGTTTATGGCGAATAAGGATAATTTCATAAAGAATTATTGAATGAAGTAACAAATTCTAACACTTGCCCAGAGAGGATGCTATTACGGATATCTTTAGTGATCTGAATTAAAGCGTGCAGATTATGAATGCTTAGTAGAGTGGCTGAAAGCATTTCTTTAGAGAGGATTAAGTGGCGGAGATAAGCGCGAGAGAAATTCATACAAGTATAACAACTACATGATTCTTCAAGAGGCAATTTGTCTCGCGCATAGCTGGCATTCATCATGTTAAGTCGTTTTCCATTACTGATAATGGCCGTGTTATGGCGAGCTAAACGGGTTGGAAAAACGCTGTCGAAGATGTCAATACCTCGAACTATGCAGTTAACCAGATCTTCAGGAGTCCCCACTCCCATTAGATAGCGAGGCTTTTCTGGGGGTAGGGCAGTTGCTAGGTGATCCAAAACGGAGAACATTTCATCTTTTGTTTCACCGACTGAGAGACCTCCAATTGCATGACCGTCAAAACCCAAACTGCTTATATATTGTGCAGATTGATAGCGTAATTCAGGGAAGACACCACCTTGGATGATTCCAAATAGTGCTTGGTCATCCCGAGTTTTAACTCTCAAGCAGCGTTCAGCCCAATTATGAGTCCGTGCCAATGATTTGCCGATATAGTTTTGATTATACGGTTCTGCACATTCGTCGAATGCCATGATAATATCAGCGCCTAGATTTTCCTGAATCGCGATCGCCTTTTCTGGTGTGAGACGATGCAATGATCCATCGATGTGACTTTTAAAAGTTACACCGTCCTCATCCACCTGACGAGAGCTGGCTAGAGAATAAACCTGGAACCCCCCAGAATCGGTTAAAATTGGACCAGACCAGTTCATAAAATTATGTAACCCACCCAGCTCTTTAATCAAATCATCGCCTGGACGTAGATATAGGTGATATGTATTAGATAGGACAAGGGTTGCGCCTAATTCTTCCAATTGAGCCGGAGTAATTGATTTGACAGTTGCCTGGGTTCCCACAGGCGCAAATACAGGCGTCTCGATATCTCCATGGGGCGTATGAAAGACCCCCGCACGGGCTAGACCATCAATGGATTGTAGATTAAAACTGAAATAGTTTGGTTTCACAAGGCTCGATTATACCCTTTTCACTGAGGCGGGTCAAAATAGGGAGTGATATAATTCATGGGATTATGAGGTCAGACCAAACAATTATGCCAATTAAAGTGGAGAATACAACATGCAACCTATGAATGTTCCTGGCCCCAAGGCTAAGGAAATTATCGAGCGTGATAGCCGGGTAATTTCACCTTCCTATCCACGTGCATACCCCTTTGTCATGGATCATGGCAAAGGTTCCGAAGTTTGGGATGTAGATAATAATCGATTTTTGGATTTCGCTGCAGGGATTGCTGTAGTTTCTACGGGTCACAGCCATCCTAAAGTAGTCCGCGTGATCCAGGAACAAGCAGAAAAATTTATTCACATATCATGTGATTTTTATCATGCACCTTGGGTAGATTTGGCTGAAAAATTCAACCAAATTTCTCCTTTCGAAGAAGAGGCAGTCTCCTTCATGACCAATTCAGGCACAGAAAGTGTAGAAGCTGCAATAAAATTAGCCAAGCATGTTCGGGGAGGCAGTCAGTTCATCGGCTTTCTTGGTGGTTTTCATGGCCGGACTTTAGGTTCTCTTTCTTTTACTGCCAGCAAACCGCACTATCATCGAGGTTTTTACCCCTTGATGAATGGTGTTGTCCACATTCCTTTTCCTGATCCCTATCGACCTTTACTGGAATCGAAGTTCGGAGAAGATTATGGGGAGACAGTTGTCCGATATTTAGATGAGCAAATTTTTGGGAAACTGCTCCCTCCTGAAGATGTTTCTGCGATATTACTTGAGCCAATCCTTGGTGAAGGTGGTTATGTGCTTCCATCTCCTGGTTTTTTTCCCGCATTACGCAGGTTATGTGATCGTTATGGGATATTACTTATTGCTGATGAAGTTCAGGCAGGTATGGGGCGTACGGGTAAATGGTGGGCTATCGAACAATTTGGAGTTGAACCAGACATAATATGTGTTGGGAAAGGAATTGCCTCTGGGATTCCTTTAGGTGCAATGATTGCTCGGAAAAGTCTGATGACCTGGCCATATGGTTCACATGGAACTACGTATGGAGGAAACCCAATAGCTAGCGTTGCTGCCTTAGCAACCATTGGATTAATCGAGGATGAATTTTTACAGAATGCCAAAGAAGTTGGTCAATACGCTCTGCAAATACTTGAAGACATGAAAGAGCGACACCCTAGTGTTGGTGATGTGCGCGGGATAGGACTTATGATTGGGGTAGAATTTGTCAAAGATCGGGAGTCCAAAGAACCAGCCAAAGAAATTCACAATCACATCTCTAACCTGGCATTCGAGAGAGGTCTACTAACCCTAGGTTGTGGTGAGAGTGTTATTCGTATTTCTCCTCCTTTGAGCATTTCCCGAAGCGAGATCGAGCAGGGCTTATCAATTTTTGAGGAAGCTATTTCTATTGCTGAAAGAGAGGCTTTATTAACCTATGCTTCCTGATTTCCGTGTCCGACAGAGAGACTATTTGCTTGAGATCGGGCGTGCAATCACCCAGGAATTAAATTTAGATGAATTACTAGCCCGCATATTACACATTTCAGCTGAAATGTTAGCAGGGCAAAGCGGGTTGATCTTACTCAGAGAAGAGGGGAAGGGCTGGGATGTGGTTGCCTCGCATGGTATACCCAGCACTTTCCTTCAATATATTGAGCCATTCCTGCAAACGATCCCTGATGATGACGATCCCAGCCAATTTGAATTGCAGAAAATCAATCTCTTGATACAACAAGTCATACGCACAACTAGTTTAGGATTATTAGGTGGTGTTGGTTTACCTTTAGTGTTCCATGGTCATGTGATCGGAATGATCCATATTTTTAGAAATTACTCTGCTCGATTCTCAGCTAATGATCAGGCTTTGCTCCAAAGCTTTGCTGACCAAGCGGCTATTGCTGTCCGTAATGCTCAACTCTATACCCAACTGCGGAGAGAAAAGCAGAGATTAGATACACTGCTTGATTCTGTTGCGGATGGTATCTTAATTTTAGGACCTGATCATAAGATCGAACATTGTAATCCAGCATTTGTTCGTCTCTTTGGTGTTCCAGTAAACCAGATTAGCGGAAAAGATCATGAAGAGATTATTCAACTAAAGCGACTTGCGCATGGCACCACTTTAGAGAAAGCGGAGGCAGGGGCATGGCCTTTGACCCCTAATGCGACTCTATATGTGGAGGGTGATCTAAATCGCCTTAATAAACCACCAATTCCAGTTGGCATCACCTATGCTCCGATACTGACTTCTGAAGGAACCCTTACAAACATTATTGCTACGGTACGGGATATAACGCACTTTCGAGAAGCAGATGAACTAAAGAGCACCTTTATCTCAATAATCAGCCATGAGCTAAAAACCCCTGTCGCACTGATTAAAGGTTATTCAGGTACATTAAGGCGAGAAGATGTAAAATGGGATTGGGAGGTCGTACAAGATAGTCTTGCGGTAATCGAAGAAGAAGCAGACCGCCTGACAGATTTGATTGAAAATCTTCTCGATGCAACGAGATTACAAACTGGCACGCTCACATTGAGTAAATCTGATTTATATCTGCCAACCAAATCTGATGCAATGGCAAAACGTTTTCAGATCCAAACCAACAATCACCAAATTGTGGTAGATTTTCCCCCAAACTTTCCAGTGATTGAAGCAGATGAAGATCGGATAGACCAGGTCTTATTTAATCTTCTCTCAAATTCGATAAAATATTCCCCTCAAGGTGGAGAGATTCGAATCAGTGGCCATATTCGCCCCGAACAAGTAGTCGTTTGTGTTAATGATCAGGGACCTGGTATCGCGCCTGAAGATATCCCGCATGTATTCGACCGGTTTTATCGATCTGATGAAGCTAGCCGCACTACTAAAGGTGCCGGTCTGGGTTTATTTCTAACCCGTGCGATCATTGAAGCACATGGTGGCAGAATCTGGGTAGACCCTAAACCAGGTGAAGGCGCCCGGATATGCTTCTCTTTGCCTCGGGGGTAATTGGTTTATTATTTTCTTACGGGGAAAGAAATAATACTCTAAAAGGATTATTATTTAAAATCAAATTAGGAGGAATTAATGCCAAAAACTACGATAAATTGTCCAAATTGCCATCAACCGATTGTTGCTGATATCAAACAATTGTTCGATGTCAATGTTGAACCAACTGCTAAACAACAACTGCTTTCGGGGGCTTTTAATGTAACCCAATGCCCAAATTGCGGTTACCAGGGGATGATAGCGACTCCAATCGTCTATCACGATCCAGAAAAAGAACTACTCTTGTCATATGTTCCTTCTGAGCTAGGGTTACCTCACGATGAACAAGAACGTATTATTGGTTCCATGATCAAAAATGTTGTTAACAACTTGCCTCAGGAGAAAAGAAAAGGTTATTTGTTTAGTCCAAATACACACCTTACAATACAAGGCTTGGTAGAGCGTGTTTTAGAAGCTGAGGGAATTACGCGAGAAATGATCGAGGATCAACAGCGGCGACTAAACTTGCTCCAACGCCTTTTATCAACGCAGGATAAACAGAGTAGGAAGGAAATCATAGATCAGGAAAGCGATTTAATCGATGCTGATTTTTTCCAGATATTTAGTAGGTTTATGCAAGGCGTTGTTGTAAGTGGTGAAGAGACAGAAGTAAAGCGATTCGAGGATTTACAAAACGAATTGTTGGAATTGACTGAATATGGACGTAAGTTTAAAGTTCAAGCGGAAGAAATCAAATCTGCAGTTCAATCACTTCAAGAAGCTGGCAAAACGGGATTAACCCGGGAAAAGTTGCTTAAATTAATTATCGAGGCTCCTAATGAAACCCATTTGGGCGCTATCGTTAGCTTGGCGCGACCAGCAATTGATTATAGTTTCTTCCAATTGCTTAGTGAGCGGATAGATCGTGCACGGGATCAAGGACGTCAGCGTTTAGTAAATCTGCGGGAGCAACTATTGGACCTGACCAAGCAAATCGATGAGCAAATAGAAACGCGTGTAGTTGCTTCTCGGCAGATATTAGAGGGGATTCTTCAGGCAAAAGACACTAGAGAAGCAGTCCTTCAAAGTCTTCCATCTATAGATGAGTTTTTCCTACAATCTCTTCATACTGAAATTGAGGCAGCCCGAAAAGCAGGAGATATTGAGAGGTCAAGTAAATTACAGGATATCCTAAACCTTATCCAACAAGCAAGTACTCCACCACCAGAGATAGCTCTTATCGAGAAATTATTGGAGAGTGATAGTGAGGAAGAACAAAGAAGTATATTGGAAGCTCATAATCAGGAAATTACGCCAGACTTTTTACAGACTTTGTCTGGATTAGCCACTGAGGTGCAACAATCTGGTGGTGATTCAGAACTTAGTGAACGCCTTCAGTCTCTCCATCGCTTGGCAATGCGTATTTCAATGAAGATCGACCTAGGAGGGTAAAAAAATTTGAAGATTTTGCATGTTGTGGGCGCCAGACCTAATTTCATAAAAATTGCTCCGATCATGAAGGCGATGTCTGCAAATCCTGACTTCTTCAGCCAGGTACTCGTACATACTGGACAACACTACGATGAAGCCATGTCGGATATTTTCTTTAAAGAATTTGAATTATCAGCACCAGATGTCAATTTGGAAGTTGGTTCTGGATCACATGCATGGCAAACTGCTCAGGTATTGTTGCGTTTCGAGCCGGTTGTGTCAGAGTACCAACCTGATTGGGTGATCACTGTAGGAGATGTGAATTCTACTCTCGGGTGCACTTTGGTATGTAGCAAGCTTGGTTTTCCAGTTGCTCACATCGAAGCCGGACTGCGTTCATTTGATCGCAATATGCCAGAAGAGATCAATAGATTATTGACGGATCAAATCGCTGAATTATTATTTACACCCTCTCAGGATGCCAATGAGAACCTGGCAAATGAGGGTATACCAGCGGAAAAAATTCACTTTGTTGGTAATGTTATGATCGATACCCTGGTACACCTATTGCCTAAAGCAAAATTGAAATGGCCGAGATTGAAAGATAGATTTAAGTTGGATCGGTATTTATTGGTCACTTTGCATCGACCTTCGAATGTAGATAATCACCAATCTTTACAGAACATACTGGAAGCTTTAGAAGAACTCAGTAAAAGTACCGCAGTAATATTTCCTATTCATCCGCGTACAAGACAAAGGATTGAAGAGTTCGGATTAAATAAGTTAATCAAGGGTGTCCAACTTCTTGAACCAGTCGGATATCTAGATTTCCTGGCATTACAATTGCACGCTCGATTGGTGCTAACCGATTCTGGAGGTGTTCAGGAAGAAACAACATACTTGGGGATACCATGTATAACTGCTCGTCCAAATACTGAACGACCAATCACCTTGACACTGGGAACAAACCACTTAGTAGATAACACCCGACAAGAGTTGGTAGAAAAGATTTACGCAATAATGGAAAAGGGTTCTCCTAACGCTCAGGTGCCCCCTTTGTGGGATGGTAAGACAGCCGAGAGGATTGTTGGTGTTTTTCAAAATTTATAAATCAGCCTATAATATCATTCAGGCCGATTTTCTAGTCTTAATCCATGCCCCCTAACAGTGATTATATAAGCATGGTCTGGGTCAATGGCAGCCAAGCGATCTCTTAGGCGTCTAATTAGAGCATCTAATGCCTGTTCGGACACTTCTATTGCGTTTTCCTCCCCCCAAATCTTTTGGATAATTTCCTTTCGAGGAACGACCCGCTTTTCGTGTTCAAACAGAATTTCAAGAAGGTGAAATTGAGACACAGATAACGGTGGTAGAATTTCTTCTTTTCCTATCCAAACCCGCCGCGACCGTTTTTCCAACCGCAGGAGACCTTTTCTTACTGCTGGATGTTCAAAATCTCCTACTGCCTCCAAAGGTAGCGTTGCATCCGAACTTAAATATATAAATTGTTGGGCTAAAGCGATTTGAATGATGTCTCCATCCCTAAGTAGGACGGGGTCGAAAATCAGTTGACCATTGTAATGGGTCCCATTTTTGCTTCCAAGGTCTTCCAACATTAGACCTTCATCGCTGGGAGTAAATCTGGCGTGCTGACGCGAAACTTGTCTATTTGGAATTTCGATGTCGCAACTTGAATCCCTTCCGACAATAATTGCATTTCGTATCATCCATCTTTGACCATTAAGCGGTCCAGCTTGGCCAACAAGCACAGGGATGTCTTCATTACTTCTTACCATTTCCCTATCTCCAGGGTGTATAATAACATTTAAGATTTTGGAACGCTGATAGGAAGATCAATATCATTAAATCATGCCCACACCTTTGAGAGTTGGTGAAGTTCTTCGTGAGCGCTATAAGATTCGCCATATCATTGGCCAGGGAGGTATGGGGTGTATCTATCTGGCTGATGATCTTCGATTGGAGGGGAGATTGTGTGCACTCAAAGAAGTCGAACACGATAGCTCCTTACCTGAAGACCTGCTTCGTCAAACGAGGGACCAATTCTTAAGAGAGGCGACGGTACTTGCACGTTTAGATCATCCAAATCTTCCTAAAGTTTCCGATTTCTTTTCTGAAGAAAAGCGTGATTATTTAATCATGGATTATGTGCCAGGAAAAGACCTGCGCACATTAATGAACGAATCTCGCCAAGCAGGAAAATTTCTCAACGAAAAAGAAGTCTTAACATGGGCAAGCCAATTGGCTGACGCACTTATCTATATGCACAGCCTGGATACTCCAATTTTACACCGAGATATCAAACCTAGCAATTTGAAGGTCACTCCAAGCGGACTGATAAAACTGGTTGACTTTGGATTGGTAAAGCTACTTGCTTCTGAGGAAATGACGATCACAGTACTACAAGGTCGAGGAACTGCATTGTATACACCGCTTGAGCAATATGGAGGAGATACCGGTCATACAGATTCCCGAAGTGATATTTATGCTTTTGGTGCTACACTTTATCATCTTTTAACCAATCAACAACCAATTGAAGCAAGAGAAAGGTTTTTACATCCTTATAACTTGACCCCGATACGACAACTTAATCCGAGTGTGTCTTTCCGCACTGAACGGGCAATAATGTGGGCAATGAGCTTACACCCAGATGACCGACCTCAAGATGTTGAAACTTTCAAACAGGCTTTGTTGGGTAGTCTGAGTCCAATAACCCAGCCAAGCCCGAGATTCTCATCGCCTAAACTAGAAGAAGTTGTCTCGTCTCCATTAGAAAGAATACTGATTATTGCTACTACATTTATTTTATTACTGAGTTTAATTGTCACAGTGGTTAATTAATTAGTCATCTATCTTTCCATTGACTTAACCTTTGCCAACTCCAAGCAACTATCCACCCAATTATTACCCCAGTTATTGTTATTCCCAGTACTCCCCAGGATCCGGTTTCTTCCAGCAGACGCTTGCTTCCAGGTAATCCCACAGCCAGATATATGTAAGACAATAACCCTCCAATTGTAGAAAGCAATGCACTCCGAAATCCCCACTGTATCAAGGTATATTGTGTTGTAAGAAGATAAATACTGCTGCTGAATACACCAGTAACCAGAACTGCTAAGAACCAATCTCCAATATTCGGAAATCTTTGCGGACCATCTATAGGAATTTCTTCAGGATCGGGAGTAGATGTCGGAGTGGGGGTTTCGGTTGGCGGTTCTGTGGTTATAAACTCTGTTGTTGGGATTGGTTGAAGGTTATCTTCTGATGGAATGTCTAGCCGGATTATCTGTGATTGATATGCTGGTTGGCTCTCAACACGGATTTCTATTGTCCCAGATCGATCGAGAAACAAGGTGGTTCGAGCGGCTCCGTTTTGAGTAATTTCTCTTTGTGAGATTTCATCTGTGCCGAATCGGAAGAAAAATTCGGCCATTGTCCCATCTGGAACAGGATTTCCATTATGGTCGCTAATTGTCCCGGTCGCAAAAACTAATGTGTCGTGTAATTCAAATGATATTTGTTCCTCAGGTGTCTGAGTTCCCTCACCTTCTGCAGGCTCAGGGATTTCTAATCGTAACTCGATTATTTGGTCTGGATTTGGAGCAGTTGCTGAGATTACATCATAATCGACCCCTGGTACTGAAATTGGCAAAGCTCCGGGTGGAAAAGGAATTTCTCCAAACAGCAAACGTGCTGCAACTTCAATGGCTTGAGGTGTCTTGGTAAACAGTCCATAATAAGCTGTAAGTTTGGAAATTTCTGTGGCATCCAGATAATAAGGGGCATTGAAATTAAAGACGATCAACTTCTTCTGGCGATATAATTCAGGTTTTTCTGCCAGCAAACGATTAAGAGCTTGGGAAGTTGGATCATTCATGCTTACGTTCAACGATGCAACTACAATCCATGAGGCTTGTTGTAGATTGGTCTGAATTTCCAAGGGTTCATCCACGTTAGTAGAATCTAATAATCTGATCAGATCACTATAAGAGAATGAAGATAGGTTCCTTTGTAACACCTGACCACCTGCAAGAGGACCATAAAGCCGCATAACTGCTTGCTCTAATGCATTTACCGCAAAAGTTGGTTGTTCAGGACACAGGCTGCACTGTTGAGCGTAACGAGCATCAGTGATGAAAACAATACGGTCGTTCAATCCGGGGGATTCAGGTATTGAATCAGCTAATTCGGATAAAGTTGGATGGATAAGAGTGGTTGCAGATTGGACAACATCTAAAGTTGTTTGGGAATTATTCCCGATCTCGGCTAGCCTATCCTGTTGCGGTTGAACTTGTCTAAGATTAAAGATATCTTGATAAAGTTGGAATTTTAGTGTGAGAATCCTGAGAACTGACTCATCGACTCTTTGCTTAAAAATCGTATCCTCACGGTATTTCGTTGTGAAGAAATTCAGAGTATTGATGATAGTTGTATATGAATCAGGGTCGGCTGGAGCAATAAATTCACTACCCAGGTAAAGCAAATCATTTCCTGCCTGAAAGGCATCCCGAGCAACGTGTCTACTAGGTTCTATTTGATCGCGACTGAGAGCTCGGCTACCTAAGTTGTCGCTAACCATAACTCCACCGTTCTCGCGCCAGCTCGACAATGCCGGCAATCTCAATAACTCTTCAACTGCGTTGGGATCGAGACTGACTGGTCGAGTTGTTTCTCGAATGTTTCCTTGGAATCCCTGGTAACGAATATGAGAAGTTAATAATCCATCCACAGTGGTAGAAGGTGTTTCTGCATGGCCTGTTACACCAAAGAATGGTGGTAATTCGATTTGCTTTAACGAATCTAAGAGTTTGCGTGCGGTGGCAACCTCTTCTTCTGGTAAACGACCTGAGCTGCCAAATCCCGGGAAATGCTTGGCGATAATGGCAATTCGTCCTTCACTACCTTCATTAACCCCTTGAACGAAAGATTTCCCCATTTTCCCAACCCAGTACGGTTCACCTCCAAAGGTGCGCACTCCAAGGTCGCCTACTCCTCGAATCGGTGGAGTTTCTAAAACATCCAGGGAAGGGCCGAGTAATAGATTAATGCCTAATATTGATAGCTCTTTCCCAAGGATTTCACCGACATTTTGAGCCAGATCAGGATTCCAGGTAGCTCCAATAGCCATCTGACTTGGTAAAGGGGATAATCCGTTAATGATTTGGTCATAAGGATTTCCATCCCCTTCTTGAGCAATGCCGATAAAAAGTGGTATGAAGGCAGGTGTGAACTCCTGTTCAGTACCAGTAACAATTTGAGTGGATTGTGAAGCTGACCATTCGATCGCCTGGATTGAGCGATTTAATTGAATTAAATCGCTAAGCGTGTTGGGGAAAGGAGTAAAGTTATCATTCTCAGCTTGTAATATCACTCCACCAACATGGTGATTAATGATTAAGTCATAAATATGTGATTCCTGTCCAACATCAGTTCCATCAAAAGTAACCAAAAAAAGTTGACCGATAATTTCTTCGGGTTGTAAACCCTCAAGAAGTGCCATTGCTCTATCTCTCGATGTGGTGTTCTGTTGAGGGGCTGCAGCCTGACTGATTGCCAATGGGTTAACCAGCAAAAGAACCAGGATATACATTACTAACTTGGTTAGAGATATAGCATTTGATCTGCATCTGTTTTTGTGAAGATGCAGATTCTTGTTATCCCTCAAAAAATTCTCTCCTTATCGAGGATCGTACGAAGCAAATTTCGGCGTTCTGCTCCACTCAACAATTCGAGACAACGAATCCTCAAGGGGTCGATTTCGTCTCTTAACAATTTTAACTCATCTTTATCAGGAGTTGGAGTCTCTTTTACATCATGACTTATTAAAATTTCAAAACCAGTTTTTGCTTGAATACGCTTGATATCTACCCCGGGGTGATAAGTAGTGAGGCGTAAACGAGGTAGTTCATCGCCTTTCATATCCAGCGAAGGCACAAAGTCAAATTGCCCGAGGTCTGAAATTAAAAAATGTGGACCTCCACCACGAGTTCTATAGGCATTATGACCTAGACCTGATAAGAAGTCTAATTTTTCAACAAAAGTCAAGCGTGAATGTCGGGGAACATATAAGAATACTTGATTACTATACGTTGTAACATCGGGTATACCACCGGTGCCTGGTAGCCTCATTCGTGGGTGATGATAATCCTTACCAAAAGCTATGTTATTAAAATTTCCGTATGGATCAACCTGTGCTGGTCGGAAGAACTCTTTGGGGTGCATCCTTGGTAAAAGATCAGCAGCAACTGTAACAAATCCAACAGAAGCCATTGCGCGATCTAACCAAAGTCCTTCTATTCTCGTGAGACTCATGGGGGCAGGATGGCGGCATAATCCTTGACCGATTGCAGAAGCAAAATAGAGGTTTGGAGCATGGGTACGACGGGCTAATAAAAAAGCAGTGGCAACCATTGGTGTTGCTAATCCTTGGACAACTACCTCACCATCTTTTATCTGGCGAGCCATACAAAAAACCATAATTTCATCCACTTTTAATTCCATCGTTGACAGTTCCAGATTGCTCTATTTACTGAATGATGATGTTAACTACTCATGCCAACAATTCTGACATGAATTTCTGGTTGGACATTTCCACCAGACAAAATTACTACAACAGGTCTTGAAGTTACCCTATTGGTCATAACTGCTGCAAGAGCTACAGCTGCAGATCCCTCAATAATTTGGTTATATTTTGTCCAGGCATATCGAATGGCGTCCCGAATTTCATCCTCACTCACTAATATTATGTCATCAACCGTGCGTTTTATCCATTGGATCGTGATTGATTCAGGATCGACACGACCAGAAAGCCCATCAGCCAAGCTGGGTTTTTCAGTTATCCCATTTTGAGTGCCATGATAGAAGATGGAGTGAAAAAAAGGAGATGCCTGTGATTGGACTCCAATTAATCTTACTTGAGAACCTACAGACTGCAAAAAACACCCAATACCCGAAATAAGACCTCCGCCTCCAACAGGGACGCACCAGGTTGCATCTGCTTGTTCAGACAATTCGTCCATAATTTCCATGGCAAGTGTTGCCTGCCCAGCAATGACCAACTGATCATTATAAGGAGAAATCCAACAGGCATGGCTCTCGAGAGCGTATTTTTTGGCAGCGATTTCTGCCTGCGCATAGCCTCCTTTGACGAATTTTATATTTGCACCCATAGCCTTTATGGCTTGAACTTTGGTCTGGACAGCATTCTCAGAGCAAAAAATTGTTGCAGAAGTTCCAACCAGATTGCTGGATAATGCAACACCTAGCCCATGGTTACCTGCTGAAGCTGTTACTAAACCACGGTCTAGTTCATCCGGACTCAATGTGAGAACTTTGTTTAATGCCCCTCTTACCTTGAATGATCCGGTTACTTGATGGTTCTCACATTTAAGGTATATATTCGCTTCACTGTCAAAAATTAATGGGGTTTTTTTGATGTGAGGTTCTATTCGCCTTGCGGATAGCTCGATTAATTTGTAATGATTGATCATCAATTTCCCGAAATTTATACTAGGTGTGATTAATGGTTGATATCTACAAGTACTTGTCTTGCCAAAAGTGGGTCATCTGTTAAAATCCCATCCACTCTTAGAGTAAAAAGACGCTGCATTTCATTGACTTGATTAACCGTATATACTATTATCCGGTTTCCAAATTTATGAACTTTAGTAATTAAGTGATGGGAAACTGTGCTAATCTCTGAGTGAAGAGATTGATATGGAACGAGAATCTTCCCTAATCTTCCAAGTAATGGTTTCCCTTTTATACCTTTAAGAACTAATAAGCCAATTGGGGATTCTGGTAATATACGATTTATCTTTCTTAAAGCAATGGGGTTGAATGAAGAAAATAGCATTTTATCTTCCAAATTGTGTCGAATAACAATCTCCGCAACCTTTTCAGGTAGGGGATCTAAAGGCGATGAATAATTCGTTAGTTCAACATTGATCATGACTTGATCGCCCACAGATTCGAACACTTCGGCAAGTGTTGGTATTTACTCACCTTTGTAACAAATGTCGAAGTGTGCGCCAGCATCGAGCATTCTCAATTCTTTTACAGTCATGTCAGCTACCTTACCTGACACCAAAGTAGTTCGATCCACTGTTTGATCGTGGATAACTACAACATTTCCATCAGCACTCAACTTGGCGTCTAATTCAATAGCATCTGCACCTTGATGTACCCCAAGATCGAAAGCAACCAGGGTATTTTCAGGCGCGTGGAAGCTAGCACCTCGGTGAGCAATAATTAGCGGACGAGTTACTTGAAAAAACATTTCAAATTTATTGATATTAACGTCACTTGTGAGGCGATTGTTTTATAATTCAACAAAGTAAGATTCGGCCGCTAGATCAATCAGTTCGCGGGTAAGCGCTGCTTCCTTGGAAATAAATCGACTTATATCAAGTATTTGATCACAAAGATCACGCGGATGAGAGGCACGCAGTTTTCGATCACGCTTGATGTACCACTCTTGAAGGAGATATGCTAACCCCTCGTCTCGATATGCTACTTTTTTCGATTCAGCTACTTGGCGAAAGATTTCCCGATATTCTTCGTACGAGGGATCTCCAACTTCAATCTTATGGCGCAACCGCCTCAAGAATGCCTCGTCAACCAAATCCTTTGGAGGTAAGTTGGTTGAGAATACAACAAGTACATCAAAAGGAATTTCAACTTTGCGACCTGTGTGCAACGTCAGGTAGTCAATACGGTTCTCTAGAGGGACAATCCAACGGTTTAGTAAATCGCGCGGACGGACAAGTTGCCTTCCAAAATCATCGATTAACAAAATCCCACCGTTTGCTTTCACTTGAAAAGGTGCTTCATAGTACTTATTGACATCGTCAAAGACTAAATCTAGACCGGCCAGGGTTAATTCACCCCCGGTCATGATAAAAGGACGTCTAATATGGATCCAACGCGGGTCTCTTCTTGCTCCTGAACGTAATCCACTACTTGATTGAGATTCATCAACGGGAGCAATTTGGTGATTTACAGAATCGTATATCTTCACTACCTGTCCGTCTATATAAACAGAGTAAGGTATATACATACTTTCACCTAGGATCATATCCCCGACTGCCCGTGCGATGCTTGTTTTCCCATTTCCTGGAGGGCCGTAAAGGAAAATAGAAGTACCTGAGTTTACTGCAGGGCCAATGCGAAGAAAGGTCTTCTCTGATAATGTTAGGTGGGATAGCGCTTTGCGAACTGATGGAACCGGTATTGTTGTGCGGCCACGACTCTGTTTTCGAATTGCGTCATTATATACCTGAAGCGGAATTGGAGCAGGGCCAGCATATTGACTTCGCTCGATAGCTTCTCGTGCTCGGGCAATCCCGGCGCCGGTGATCGCATATAGATAAGCTCCTTCACCTAACCCCATTTGCGAGGATTTAACCTCGACAAATTTCTCTCTCTTTAGCACATCTAGGATTAGATCGACAATGTTTGAAAAAGGTAAAGCGATTTCTTCTGCAATTTTGAAACCGGTTAGGTACCCTTGGAAATATAGAATTTTTAGAACCAGATCCTGAAGCCACAATTGTGATAGACCAGTATCTTCAATCTTGGATATGCTTGCTGGGGTAAAGTTGCCAGTGGATGAGCTTGTGATGTTATCTGCAGAAGTATGTGCTGATGGGGGTTTCATACTAAGATCTCCAATTGTGTTCTGGCTTTGGTCATTTAATCGGTTTGATTATTGAGCATATGCGCTTTGTGAGGATTTAATATATTTCTTAGGAGATTATAGCACGCAGCAACTTTTTATCAAGAGGGTGTCCTAACTTTTATGTTAAGTCAAACCTGAACTCTATTGGTATAATTTCTGGCATGAAGATCTCGGTTGTAATTCCAGCTTTCAATGAGATTGATACAATTTCTGAGATTATCAAACGAGTCAAAGATGTAAACATAGCTGACGAGATTGTTATAGTGGATGATGGTTCCACAGATGGTACACGGGAGTATTTAAGGGGGATAGATGGAAATGAAGCTATTCGAATAATTCTTCATGAGAGTAATCAAGGTAAAGGTTCAGCAGTGCTTACGGGGGTTCAAAACGCATCTGGGGATTTGATAATCATCCAAGATGCTGACCTTGAATATGATCCTCGAGATTATCCAGCTCTTCTGGTCCCAATATTTGAAGGTCTATCTGATGTTGTTTATGGTTCGAGGTTCCTGGGAGGTCCTCGTCGTCCAGTGATGTTCTGGCACATGGTTGCGAATAAGATTTTGACCTTTTTGACAAATATTCTTTATGACACAATCTTAACAGATATGGAAACTGGGTATAAAGTCTTTCGTCGCGAGGTAATATTGGATCTTAAAATCAATGCAAAGCGATTTGATTTCGAACCAGAATTTACCGCAAAAATCCTAAAACGCAAAGTGAGAATATTTGAAGTGCCTATTCGATTCAATCCAAGAGATTATGACGAAGGTAAGAAAATTGGATTAAGAGATGCATTTGATGCGATATGGACTTTAGTAAAATATCGTGTTGTTGATTAACGATAACTAGGTAAATTTCTATGTCAGTTAGGGGGATGAGAAGGTTTCATATCTTTTATGTTTAACTGCAAATTCATTCTTCCGTTCCACTCATTCATCTCGAAAGTATACAAAATGTCTACTTCCTGTGGTAATTGGTCTTGCCAATATCCTTGATTAAAAGCAATTGCGTCATATGTGATCCTGCCATCAGAAACAGACAATTTAAGATGAGCATTATTTTTTCCAACTATTTTGTGGTAGTTAACATGCAGCTGTCGTGAAACAAATACTGCCTCTCTGTTACCGTACCCTGTGGGTTGTATCTTATCTAAGAATTCCAGAAGCTCAGGCTTAAGTTCAGAAAGGTATATTTCGGCATCTGCAAATAGGGTCGGGGTTAAATCCTTGCTGCCTAGCTTTTCTTCTGCGATTTTTTGTAAACGAGCTCTGAGGTTGGATAAATTCTCATTTCGTATAGTGAAGCCAGCTGCTGCGGCATGTCCTCCATGATGTTCAAACAAATCAGCACATTGATCCAAAGCTTCGGTTATGTGAAATTCAGAAATGCTACGACATGACCCACGCGTAAAAGATTCTCCCTGGTGGGCAACAATAGCAGGTCGATAGTATAGATCTGCCAATCGTGAAGCAGCTAAGCCCACTACTCCTGGATTAAAATCTGGGTGTACTGCAAAGAGCAGTAAGTTATCCAGGTTATCTGCCTGAGTTATTTGTTCAGCCAATGCTTGAGCTGAACGGGTCAATTTTTGTCGTTCTTGATTTTGAGCGTCCAATTCTTGAGCAAGAAGCCCAGCTTCATGAAGGTTTTCAGTGATTAATAATTTATAAGCGGTCAAGGCTGTATCTAAACGACCAGCAGCATTCAACCGAGGACCCAGGATAAAACTAATATCTGATGCTGTGAGTTTTTTTGCATTTAGCCCCGATATCATCAGTAACGATAGCAGCCCCTGGCGTTTAGGAGATTGCATCTCATTTAATCCTGCTCTGACAAGGGATCGATTCTCTCCAATTAGTGGGACTAAATCTGCTACTGTACCGATAGCTACTAAGTCATAAAAACTATTTAATTCAATGTCCTTAGATTTGGTGGGAATATTGACTTTGCGGTTATGCAGCAATGCTTGGGCGAGTTTGAACGCTAAACCTACTCCTGCTAAGTTTTTCTCGGGATAAGGGTCACCCTGGCGTTTGGGGTTGATCACAGCAATTGCCTGAGGAATTTCTCTACCTGGATGATGGTGGTCGCTGATTATTAAATCAAGCCCAATATTTCTTGCGTATTCAGCTTCAGCCAAAGAACGTATGCCACAATCTACCGTAATGACTAATTTGACACCTTTTGAGCGTAGATATTCTAGTGCCTCGATATTGAGACCGTATCCCTCGTTAAATCTATTTGGGATATAACCTTCCACTTGTGCATTCAACCATTTCAGGACTTGCACGAGTAAAGCTGTGGCAGAAACTCCATCCGCGTCATAATCGCCGTAGATAGCAATATGCTCATTATGTTTGATAGCTCGCTCAATACGGTTGACTGCGTCAGGTAAATCTAGGATTCCAAAAGGATCTGTTTCCTGAGGTGGGACTGCTTCAAGATATTTTTGGGCAGCATCAAGAGTCGAGTAACCCCGGTTGTATAAGATTTGGCGGAATAAAGGTGGGAATTCTACTAATGCTTTTTCTGCTTCAAGGGTTAGAGGTACATCAATTTGCCAATTGTTATTACGCGGAACCATATATTTATTTGATCCTTTATGTTTTCATACTTGTCAGGCTTGAAACAGTCAAAAAATGCTTGAATTTGAATGAATTAAGTGATATCTGCAATTTTACAGGCATTGGTTTAATGAGTATAGCACAGGATCGCTCTTTTCAATTTTCCTATTCTATACTTTTGGACTTTGATTCTTACAAATCCTTTGAATAAATTTTCAACCAGGCTCACAAAATAATTCGGGTTATCCTCGAAAAACAAATCCAGCTTGATCCTAGGTGATTTGGTCATTTTCCATAACCAATGATGAACGATGGCTCACAATGGGTAAATTTATGTTGACTAGTATTGAAAAGACTGCTATCATGAAAAAATATGAATGGTAAAACACCTGTGTCCTGGTTTAAAAGATTAACAGGTTCAATTCAACTGCATGCACGTTGGTTAGTTCCTGGAATAGGAGTTAAACGCTGGCTTGCAGTTATTTTAGCTGGAACGACATTGTTAGGTGTCGGTTTAGCGATCCTGATTTTGGATATCTATAGGACTGCGCCAGAAACCTGGTGGTTGCCCGCTTTCTCAACTGCCTCACTTCGTTTTTTACCCCGCCTCAGCAGGGTAGTGATTTTTGGTGGAATAGGTATTAGTCTTATTTTCGTGGGCATCTGGGGGATCAACCAATCTCTTTTAAAACCATTTATGCCTCAAGGTAGAAGGGTTGTTGATGCCCTGACAGGTTTACGTCGACGAGAACGTGGCCCACGCATTGTTGTGATTGGAGGTGGGCATGGTTTGTCAACATTACTCAGGGGACTTAAATACTATACGAATAACATCACTGCTATAGTAACAGTAGCTGACGATGGTGGATCCTCTGGGAGGTTACGGCGTTCTTTGGGTATTTTGCCACCAGGTGACATTCGGAACTGCCTGGCTGCTCTTTCTAGCGACGAGGCTTTATTAACTCAATTATTTCAATATCGGTTCCCAGACGATGCTACAGAGTTTAATGGCCACTCTTTTGGCAACCTTTTTATTTCAGCACTGTCAGAGATAACCGGGAGTTTCGAGGAAGCCATAGCTGAATCGGGGAGAGTGCTCTCGGTAAGCGGGAGAGTTCTCCCATCCACATTGAATGATGTCAAACTTGTAGCCGATGTAAGGTTGCCATTTTTCCAAAATGAAGTCAGAGTTGAAGGTGAAAGTCAAATACCTGAAAGTTCTGGACAGATCCGTCGAGTATGGCTTGAACCAAATTCCCCACCTGCTTTCCCCCAAGCAATTCAAGATATATTAGCAGCTGACATGATCGTGATGGGTCCAGGGAGCTTATATACAAGTCTTTTACCAAATCTTCTAGTTCCCGACATTGCTGATGCTATTCGAGCAAGCCGATCTTTTAAAATCTATATCTGCAATCTAGCATCCCAGGTAGGTGAAACTGAAGGATATACATGTCAAGATCATATTCGTGCTTTGGAGGAACATTGCGGGAGCAATCTATTTGATTTAGTTGTTGCAAACAATAATCATAAAAGTGAGCTTCCCAAAGGCGTTGAATGGGTTACAATTCAAAATGAACCGGATTATGATTACCCGGTTTATAGTGCTGATTTGATTGAACCAACGCATCCATGGAGGCACGATTCAAAAAAATTGGCAAAGATACTAATAGATTTGCTCCAAGAGCGGACAGGTCCACTTGCAAATTAGTTGGAGCTGTAGGTAAAGATACCCACTCTCCAATATATAATATTTTTTAGGAGGTTAGTTATGTCTGTACGTGTAGGTATCAATGGTTTCGGCCGTATAGGTCGACAAGTGTTAAAAGCTATGCATGAACTATATCGTGACGAATTGGAAGTTATAGCGATCAACGATCTTTTCGACACACAAACAAACGCCCATTTGTTCAAATATGATTCCACCTATGGAAAGTATCCCGGTTCTGTTGATGTCGTTGAGAATGATCTGCAAATCGATGGTAAGAGAATCAAAGTTTTCAGTGAGAAAGATCCCGGAAAACTCCCTTGGAAAGATCTAGACGTGGAGATCGTAGTGGAATCTACCGGAATATTTCGCGATGCTAAAGCAGATCTCGCGCAAGGAAAACAAGGAGCAAATTCCCACATCGAAAAAGGTGGAGCAAAGAAGGTTATCATCACCGCTCCTTCAAAGAATGAGGACCTCACAATTGTATTAGGAGTTAATGATCAGCTCTATAATCCAGATAAACATCACATAATTTCCAATGCATCATGTACAACCAACTGTCTTGCTCCGGCTGCAAAAGTAGTTCATGATAATTTCAGAATTGTTCGTGGATTGATGACAACTATTCACGCATATACGAACGATCAACGCATATTGGATTTAGCTCATAAGGATTTGCGTCGAGCACGGGCGGCTGCGATGAACATCATTCCAACAACCACTGGTGCAGCTAGAGCACTTGCTTTGGTAATCCCTGAATTGAAGGGGAAATTTGACGGATTTTCATTGAGGGTCCCTACACCTACTGTCTCTGTAGTCGATTTTGTGGCTGAGGTGGAAAAATCAACGAATTCTGAGGAAGTGAATGCAGCATTCAAAGCAGCTGCTGAAGGATCCATGAAGGGAATATTGGGATATTCTGAGGAACCATTAGTGTCCACTGACTACAGAGGTGATCCGCGTTCATCCATAATAGATGGCTTATCTACTATGGTAATGAATGAAACCATGGTGAAAGTCATTGCCTGGTACGACAATGAGTGGGGTTATTCTGTCCGGACAGCAGATTTAGCTGCTAAAGTTGCTGATTTGCTTTAAACAGCAATGACACGGAGGGTTACAATGTTCAACAAAAAAACCGTTAGAGATGTTGATGTTCGAGGAAAGCGAGTTTTAGTCAGGGTGGACTTCAATGTTCCTCTATCTGACAGACCTAACGGTGGTAAGGAAGTGGCTGATGATACGCGCATACGAGCAGCCCTTCCAACCGTACAGTTTTTATTACAACAGGGGGCAGCTGTTATACTCATGTCTCACCTGGGCAGGCCAAAAGGGGAAGTAAAAAAAGAATTTTCTTTGAGACCTGTAGCCGATTACCTAAGTAGAATACTAGAAACACAGATAGATTTCTGTGATGATTGTGTTGGTTCGGAAGCTGACCTTTCAGCGAATTCTCTTCAACCAGGAAATGTTTTACTTCTTGAGAATACCCGCTTTCATCCTGGCGAAACAAAAAACGATCCATGGATGGCAAAGCAATTGGCAACTTTGGCAGACATTTATGTTAATGATGCTTTTGGTTCAGCTCATCGTGCACATGCATCCACGGAAGGAGTAGCTCATCATCTTCCCGCTGTAGCTGGATTCTTGATGGAAAAAGAGATCCAATACTTAGGTCAAGTGATCACGGATCCAGAACGACCTTTTATCGCTATATTAGGTGGAGCCAAAATTAGTGATAAGATTGGAGTGATCAGACATTTATTGGATAAAGCTGATCGTGTGCTTATTGGGGGAGGGATGGCGAACACTTTATTCTTTGCTCAAGGCTACCCAATTGGGGATTCCCTATTTGAAGAAGAAGTATTAGAAGTGGCAAGAGAGATTATTGCGGAAAGCGGCGATAATCTTAGACTCCCATTTGATGTGGTAATTGCTGATGCTTTTTCAAATGATGCTGAGGCAAAAACCATGGGCATGGGTCCGGTTCCTAATGGATGGCGGATTCTGGATATCGGTTCTGAGACGATCAAATCTTACAAGAAGGTGATTCTTGAAGCGGAGACTATTGTGTGGAATGGGCCGATGGGTGTGTTCGAATTTCCGAATTTTGCCAAAGGTACATTCGAAATCGCCCAAGCAGTTGCGGAATCTAAAGCTATTTCCATTATTGGTGGAGGTGACTCAGTTGCAGCAATTCAACATGCTGGATTGGCTGATAAGATTGATCATCTATCTACCGGAGGAGGCGCATCCTTAGAGATGTTAGAAGGAAAAGAACTTCCAGGATTAGTTGCATTGCAGGATAAGGACTAAAAAGTTGAAATTTTAAGGAAAGATTGGTTGACCTCTCTAAACCCATTATTTGGATAGATGAGGTCAACCTCTTATAAACCTGAGGAAATTATGCGTAAACCGTTAGTCGCTGGTAATTGGAAAATGAACTTAACTGTGGCTGAATCGCGCCACCTTGTTTCTGAAATGATACCTGGATTGCAGTCTATAGAAGGTGTAGATCGGGTAATCTGCCCGCCTTTTACTTCTTTATTGGCTGTCTCTGCACTTCTCGAAGGTACCGCCATTAACTTAGGTGCACAGAATTTATATTGGGAAAGTGCAGGTGCTTTTACTGGTGAAATCTCTCCATTGATGTTATCTGAATTAGCACGTTTTGTGATTTTGGGACATTCAGAACGGAGAATGTATTTTAATGAGACTGATTCAACAGTAAACAAGAAAGTGCAAGCCGCCCTTGCGCATGCATTGACACCTATTGTTTGTGTGGGGGAGACACTTGAAGAGTATGAGGCAGGTCTTACAGAAGAAGTAGTCTCTAGACAAATCCGATTAGGTTTGGCGGGATTGGATCTCCGCATAGGAAACAACCATACCAGTCCTTTAGTCATTGCCTACGAACCTGTTTGGGCAATCGGAACTGGTCGAGCCGCTACACCGGAGGATGTCAACGTGATTATTGCCAGAGTCATTCGCGCAGTGCTCTTTGATGAATTTGGCGAGCGTATATCCCAGTCAACCCGTGTATTATATGGAGGATCGGTAAACTCAGATAACGCAAGCAAGTTCTTCAGTGAAGAGGAAATTGACGGAGCATTAGTGGGAGGGGCAAGCCTCAAGGTTAATGAATTTGTAAAGATAGTCCAAGCTGCCTAAGTTGAATGACAAATGCTGTTGGATTGGTATGGTTAGTACTTCTGGCTGCTGCTCTCTCGTTTTTACAGCGCCGGC
>JACUUU010000255.1 GCA_014859065.1 Anaerolineales bacterium | reverse complement strand
CTGTGGGAAGAAAGTTCTTGAAAGCCCCGCAGCTTGCTGCGGGGATCTTTACTTGTTTAAGTTTTTTCAAATGTATTTCTTTTTTATGCCGCTTCGTTTGCCTGGTTGACTTGTCCTTCGCTTACCTCGGTAGCCGCGGCTATATAAACCATAGCCAGAATTGAGAATACATACGCCTGGATCAAGCCAATTAACAATCCGAACACCTGCATGATCAAGGGTACAAACAACGGTACCAAAGAGACCAGAATGGCTACAATCATGCTTCCGCTCATGATGTTCCCGTACAAGCGCATTGCTAAGGTGAGGGTGCGAGAAAACTCTCCGATGATATTGAACGGCAGCATCAAGATTGATGGCTGTAAATAACGTTTAAGATATCCCTTGATACCCTGTTCCCAAATCCCATAAAGGGGAACAGCTACAAATACACATAAAGCCAGAGCTGCTGTTGTCGATAGAGATCCGGTTGGCGATTTGAAGCCGGGGATGATGCTAAGAACGTTGGAGACAGCGATAAAGATAAATAGCGTGCCTACAAAGGGCAGATATTTATCCACCTTCTCCTGCTGACTGATTTCCCTGATCTGATCCTTGATGGCTGAGAGTAATACTTCCAGCAGGTTTTGTCCGCGCGACATGTGCATCCCTGTGGAGATTTTGCGCGTCACTATCCACGAGCCACCGGCTAGAATAGCCATTACAATCCAGGTGAACAAGATAGTAGCGTTCAAAGTTACTGGTCCCCACTGCAGGTATTCAATGACATCGGTTGTGATTTCCATGGACCTACATCTCCTTCTCAACAACTGGTTGCCAACGCTTGACTAAAATGATCCGCGCCAGAATAAAACCCACCAATCCGGCAACTAACTGCTGCCAACCTCCATCTATAAGAAAGTAAAAACCAACCAGGGTTATCGCTGATCTTCCCATGAAGCTGCCTAAGGTGAGCAGGATTGGCTGGTTTACTTTAGATACTGCTTGGACAGTCAACCACAAGCCACCAAAGTAAAATAACCCTAATCCGATCCCAAGCACCATTGCCATAGATAAGCCATAGATTTCACTCAATTCCATTTTCTTCCTCCATTTCTTGATCTTTTTCGGTTTTTAGACCCTCCTGCTTGAGCCATTGCCAGGCGTTCCACAATCCAAGTCCCAGCCCAATCAAGAAGAGCATCAATGTCCACGAGACATCGCTTTGCCAGCGATTGTCGATCCAATTTCCTAAAGCTACTCCGACCAGTGGTGGGATCACCACCGACCAACCAACCAGACCCAGCATGCCTAAGGCATACCAAACACCTCTATTCTTACCTTTCTGCGCCTTGATTTTGCGCCTGGCTTTTACACCTGTCTCATGGCTCAATTGTTCCCACATGGACTGGTTACTCTTGCCATCCATTCGCTTACCTTTGTTCGGATCACTCCCCGACTCTAGCCGTTCTCCATCTTCTGAAAGCCTGTTGCCCGCCATCTCAACCACCCCCTACAGACTCCAGGTCCATAAAATGACGCATGAAATTTGCCTCCATCCTGGACACGGCTGCATAGGTCAATCTCTCTTGTTCATCCTTGGTGAGGTACTCTTGTTCTACCGTCTGCTTCAAGGTTTCCAGGCGGGTTCCCACAACAGCGTTGCGGGTGGACACGTTCACTTCTGACCCGCATTTGACCAGGATGCCTAAGTCCACAGCCAGGATATTCTCTCCACCCTGCTGGTCCTTATAAGTCAGCAGCCCTGGGACCAGAGCGGTTACAAAGTCAGTGTGGTGGGGTAAGAGGCAAAAAGAACCGTTCTCTGCTTCGGCATTTACCTTTGTAACTTCCTCATCGATCAGGATTTCAGTGGGCAAAATAATTTTCAATCTCATGCCACCCTCACTTCGGAGATGGATCCAACCATGTAGAGATCGCTTTCAGCGTTCTCGAAAAACTCATCATTCAGAATCCGCTCGCAGCCTTCCAGGGTATCTTCCAGGGTGACATATTTCCCGGAAAGACCGGTAAATTTTTCGGTTGTAAAGAAAGGTTGGGTGAAGAAACGCTCCAGGCGGCGTGCCCGATTGACTACCCTGCGGTCCTCTCTGGAGAGCTCCTCCAGACCCAACATAGCGATGATGTCCTTCAGTTCTTCATACTGCGCCAATGTTTTCCGCACTTCTTGAGCTACTTGGTAATGTTTCTCTCCCACCAGATGGGGCATCAGCATTTTCGAACCTGACTGCAGCAGGTCTACCGCCGGGTAGAAACCCTCACTGGCTCGTTTACGAGAGAGAACAATCGAGGCCGACAGGTGTGCGAAAGTATGAACCACGGCTGGATCGGTATAATCATCCGCAGGGACATATACTGCCTGGACAGAAGTGATGCTTCCCGACGTGCTGTTGCTGATGCGCTCTTGTAATTCGGCTAACTCCGTCGCCAAAGTAGGTTGGTAACCTACCCTGGAGGGGATGCGCCCTAATAAGCCGGAGACTTCCGAACCCGCCTGGACAAAGCGGAAAATGTTGTCGATCAATAAAAGCACGTCCTGTTTAGCCTCATCCCGAAAGTATTCAGCCATGGTAAGGGCTGCATGACCCACCCGGAAGCGGGCACCTGGCAGCTCATTCATCTGTCCAAAGACCATCACCGAGTGTTCCATAATCCCTGCATCCTCAATGGCACGAAAAAGTTCTTCCGCCTCTCGAGATCTCTCACCGATCCCGCAGAATATGCTCACACCTTCATGAGCAGAGACCACATTGTTTATCAACTCTGTGATCAGAACTGTCTTACCTACCCCGGCGCCCCCAAACAATCCAGCTTTCCCGCCGCGCTCTAGAGGTGAGAGCAAGTCGATTGCCTTAATGCCAGTCTCAAAAACTGAAGGGTCGCTTACTTGTTGGGTTAGGGGGAGGGGGGCTGCATGGATGGAGCGCCACTCACCACCTTCGATGGGTGCTTGATTATCGATGGTATCTCCGGTCACGTTGAATCCCCGCCCCAACAGCCGCTTGCCCACTGGAACCTGCAAGGGATGGCCGGTATCAATTACCTTAGAGCCCCGCGCCAGTCCCTGAGTGGAGGTCAGAGCAATACCACGAACTAATTCAGAATTGAGATGATGGGTAACCTCGATCACCACTTGTTCATCGCCCTCCACCCTCAGTTCACTATTCAGCCGCGGCAGCTTTCCCGAAAAACGAGCATCAACTACGCTTCCTCGAACTGCCGTCACTACCCCAAATGTATTCTGTTTATTTTGGTTTTCAGGTTCATGAGTCATATTATTCTCAAATAGCTCTTAAGATTTTTTCCATATCTGTATCCAGTGTAGCAATTCATCCTTCAACCGTCTTCGACTTTTGTCGGTTTTGCAATTTTTCTATAAGTTAGAAAGACCTTTAGAAGACTTAACTTCCTGTCTAGACACTAATTTATCTGCCTGTTATGATGAAAGCCGCTGACAAATTTGCACTTCAGTTCACCAGGATCGGTTTATTTTCTTTACAGAAACTTCTCCAGAAATTACACATGAGCACCTCTACCTCACCCACCCCCCGAGATACCCAAACAGAAAATGCCATACGAGTGTTGCGCAACGTTCGCCATTTTTCCGAGTTGCATTTGGCAATCCACGAAGCATTGGCAAGTGTAGCTATCCCATACCAGTTTGCTGAAGGTCAGGTCATTTTTATCGAGGGGGAACCTGCCAATTACCTTTACATCCTGGAGTCAGGTTGGGTCAAAGCCTCACGCATGTCGCCAGAGGGACGGGAACAAGCTATGTTGGTTGTCAAACCGGGGGAAATATTCGGCGACGTGGCTTTATTCACCGATACTCCCTATCCGGGAACCGTCGTGGCGCTCGAACCGACAAAGGTTTGGGCAATCGGGAAATCAGACATCCTGGAGTTGATCCCCTGCTACCCCGAATTAGCCCTGGCAGTGATCCGCAGCCTGGGTCAGCGCATCCTCTACTATATCGGTCTGGTCGAAGACCTATCCTTGAGAAGCGTCGAAGCGCGCCTGGCGAAAACCTTACTCAAAAACGCCGAATATAGCGATGGGCGTCTGCTTGTGCGGCGGCGAAAATGGGCGACGTTTGACCGCATGGCAAACCGTTTAGGCACTGTCAGGGATGTACTCAGCCGCGCCTTGCGCAGCCTGGAAGAGGAGGGTTTACTCCAAATTGAGAGGCACACCATCATCATTCTGGACCCGGAGGGATTGGCGCGCCGCGGCGATACCTGAGGTTTCGATTCCCCCTTTTTCCCCTTAATACGACTTAGGTCGTATACAACTCTCCCTCAAATCTGTAAAATATAAACAAAATATTGCGGTTTTTGTCACAATATTGTGAATATTATCGCGCAGGATCTATTCAAATTATTTTCAGGAGAGATAATGATGAAAGACACACCCCAAAGCACCCGCCGTATCCTCGCTATTTTGGCAGTGATCGTCGGGTTATTTATGATCGCCGTTGCGCCAATCCTGATCCAGGTCTCGTTGGAACGCGTGGTAGCAGAGCTTCTTGAGGTAGTTGAAGAGAGACCCGCCTTCGCCAGCGGTATCCTGCTCTTCTCGTATGCTTACCCACTGTATCGGGCGTTGATCTTCATCGGTGGGATCACTTTGATTCTGCTGGCAGGTCCGATTTACAAAGGACAAGAGTGGGCTTTTCCGGCAGGTATGCTGGCAGCAGCTTTCCCCTCAGCAGGAGGGATGTTTATGTTTCTGCCTTACATTTCCTGGGTGGGAGGCTTTCCCATACCGATGGTCATCTCGTTTGTAGGTTTGATCTTTTTCTGGACATTTATCTTTGCCCGGAATGTGGACAAATGGTTGAAATGGGGGCAGTTCTTAACCCTGACTCTGGGTGGTATGCTGACAACCCATGCTTTTGTTGTTGGTATAGGAAATATGCGTATGCTGCTTACCAGGCCAATGAAACCGCTCTATGATGGGTTGGAATGGTGGATACTTGCCTGGTCAGCTCCTGTACAGTGGCTGGCAGTGATCCTTCTGTTTGTTGGCATCTATCTGCTGGCTGCCCGCAAATTCTCCGGTTGGTGGCTGATGTTGATCGCGGCCGCCTCCATCCTGGCAATTGACGCGCCAGCCCAGATCGTCCGCACCGCCACTTTAGATTACCTGGTTGGCTCCCTTCTATCAACTGGCTTGATATTTTCGCTGGTTTTCCCCAAGTTCAAAGCGGTCCTAATTGAATCTAAAGACCCATTAACCAGCGTCCCAGACAAGGTAGAAGTGTAGCCCTCAGGCAGGCAATCCAGCCTCTGGCAAATTTGTAGGAAGGCATCCCTTAATGGCAAATGACGATTTCCCCCATGATGATCAACTGCGCCAGGCGG
>JACUUU010000010.1 GCA_014859065.1 Anaerolineales bacterium | reverse complement strand
CTATCGGAACTGAAGATGAGAACCGGATGGCGGTCCAGGTCATCAGAGAATTTCTGGAACAATGATTTCAACTCAAGACCTATGGAGTATGAAAGATTTCAATAATTAAGTGAAAGTGATCAGAAAAACATTAATTTATCCATGCCTGTATTCTGATAAAATATTGCGCAGGTCGGGAAAGTGAAGAATAATACATGTTTGAGGAGGTGAACTTAGCTATATATGTCTAGCCAAAAACAACGGATAATGGATTATATACTGGGTTAACTCAAACCAGTGCAGACATCCTCAGGATATTGAACTTCCCAAGGGATGTTAACAATCCGGCAAAAGGACGGCTTTTAGGAAAGCCTAAGACTAAGTAATCAAAACACGGAGGAAGTACCATGAAACCCAAGAGTAATCGTCTGTTTACCCTATTTGCAATACTGATTGTCTTCTCGTTTGTATTAGGTGCATGTGGTCCCAGAGAAGAAGAGCAAACTACAGTCGTCATCTATACAGCCAAAGAGCCAGACGAGGTGGCAGAATTCATCCCCATCGCGGATGAAGCTCTGCCAGATTACACCCTGGATGTCTTACGGCTATCAACCGGCGACCTGACCGCCCGCTTATTAGCTGAAAAAGACAATCCCCAGGCTGATGTGATTTGGGGAACAGCAGTCACCAGCATGATGATCTTCATGCAAGAAGATATGTTGGAACCCTTCGCTCCTCAAGGTGTGGAGAGCATCCTTCCACAGTTCAAGGATGACGCTGATCCACCTTACTGGGTAGGTGTGGATGGTTATGTAAATGCTGTCATCTGTAACAAATTCCTTATGGAGGAAAAAGGTCTCTCCATGCCACAAGCCTGGGAAGACCTGCTCGATCCTGCTTTCGAAGGCGCGTTCATTATGCCCAACCCGGCTTCATCTGGGACCGGCTTTATGTATGTATCCAGCATGTTGCAGGGTATGGGTGAAGAAGCTGGCTTTGAATTTCTGAGAAACCTCGATAGAAGCATGGCCATGTATACCAAATCCGGCTCAGCTCCCGCCCGTATGGCTGCTGCGGGTGAGTTTCCATGTTCAATCTCCTTCGCGTTCGTAGGCGCCAATTTAATAGCTGATGGCGCCCCTATTGAAATGGTCGTCCCGCAGCGTACCGGTTGGGAGATGGAAGTCAACGCCCTAATGAAAGGGGCAAATAACCCTGAAGGTGGCAAGGCTTTCCTGGATTGGGCTATTAGCGATGAAGCTTTCGATCTCTACGGCCAATACTTTGGTGTCTTAGCCAAACCGGGTTTCGATACCCCACCTGGTATACCTGCCGATATCGCTGACAGGCTATACGATATGGACTTCACCTGGTCAATGCAGAATCGAGAACGGATCCTGGATCGATGGCTGGATCTGTTTGAAGATAAAGCTGAGGAGTAAATTTTGACCTGTAAGTAAATATTTTGAGTTGAATATTGTACAAGTCAGGCTCTCGATCACCTCAATCGAGGGTGGTTGGGAGCCTGACTTCAAGGAAATTTGATGGAACTCATTACCAAAGAACCAAAAGATCCCTTTCTAAGAATCGAACGCATACGGAAGACATTCGGTGAGCTAGTCGCTTTAGATGATGTCTCTTTGACTGTCGGGGAAGGAGAATTCGTCACTTTGTTAGGGCCTAGCGGCTGCGGAAAGACCACTTTACTCAGGATCATTGCTGGACTGGAACAGCAAAACAGCGGGGAGATTTACCAGGCAGGCAGGAACATATCCAGATTACCACCCCGCCAAAGGGACTTCGGTATTGTCTTTCAATCCTACGCTCTGTTCCCTAACCTCACTGCCACCGGAAATATCGCCTATGGTTTAGAGAACCGCAAGAAACCCAAGAATGAAATCAAGGAACGGGTGGATGAACTGCTAAAAATGGTAGGGTTACCGGACGCTGGTCATAAATACCCGGCGCAGCTTTCCGGTGGTCAGCAGCAGCGTATTGCTCTGGCGCGTGCTCTGGCAGTTTCCCCTGGTTTGCTCTTGCTCGATGAGCCGCTCTCAGCCCTGGATGCCCGGGTACGCATCTCTCTACGCTTAGAGATCAAAAACCTACAGAAAAGACTGGGGGTGACCACAGTGTTCGTTACCCACGATCAGGAAGAAGCTTTGGTGATGTCCGATCGTATTGTAGTCATGAACCTGGGCACTATCGATCAGATCGGTACTCCTCTTCAGGTTTATCGAGAACCAGCCTCCCCCTTTGTAGCTGATTTTATCGGCATGATGAACTTCATCCCTGGCCAAACCAACAACGATCCGTGCTCTATTCACTGCGGTTCTCTCAACTTGAGCTGCATCGAAAGCGATTTCATCTCGCCAAACTCTCCAGTCACTGTAGCCATCCGCCCTGAAGATATTCGCCTGCGAGTTGAGGATGCCAACGGGGCAAACATCATACCTGCCAGGGTTGAAGCTTTGGAATTCCTGGGGTCATTCAACCGCCTGACCTTAGTGTTAGAAGGGATGAATGGCTTCCCTGTGGTGGCTGAAGTCTCCATTCATCGCATGCGTGATATGTCCATTCACGAGGGCAGCACTTTTCCGGTGCAGTTACCACCAGAACAATTGCGAATTTATCCCGGGAAGGTGGGTATCGGGTCATGAGTGCTCCAGCCGCCAGCCTGCGAATAGGAAGTCTCGGGGAAAAAACGATCGGGCAACGCCTAGGTTTTGAAGATTACCTGCGCCGATTCTTGTTTGTAATTATCGGTGTCAGTCTGGTTCTGTTCATGATCTACCCGCTGTTCCGGTTATTAATACGCAGTCTAGAGAACCGGATGGGTGAATTTGTTGGACTTGAGAACTATATCATTTACTTCTCCAGTTCAGTTAATCGCGCCTCTTTGACTAACAGCCTGAACATCTCACTTCAAAGTATGGTCATCTGCGTCCTGCTCGCTTTTATCTACGCATACGGTTTATCACGCTTGCCCATCATCGGCAGGCGCATATTCCAAATGATAGCCATGCTGCCTATCTTCATCCCTTCCCTTGTCCAGGCGATCGCCTTTATTTATATTTTTGGAAACAATGGAATCTTTACCCGTACAACAGGGATCAACATAGGGATATACGGTGCAAACGGAATTGTAATGTCGGAGGTGTTCTATGCTTTCCCACATGCCTTTATCATCTTGAGCACCGCATTATCCTTAGCTGACGCGCGCCTTTACGAGGCGGCGGAGGCACTGCGCACAAAAGGGGTGCGCATGTTTTTCACCATCACACTGCCAATGGTCAAGTTCGGAATAATGAGCGCCTGCTTTGTAGTCTTCACCTTGGCAATCACCGATTTCGGTGCCCCAAAGGTGGTTGGGGGAGACTATAACGTGCTGGCAACTGATATTTACAACAAAGTTATCGGTCAACAGAACTTCGAAATGGGCGCAACCATCAGCACCCTCCTGCTCATCCCCGCCGCTCTCGCCTTCATCCTGGACCGCATCGTACAGCGGCGCCAGGTGGCTATGATTTCCAGCGGCATCAAACCACTTAGCCCTAAAAAGCACCAATCCCTGGCTCAGATAATCGTCTATGCTGTGATCGCTCTGGTGACGGTTTACATAATCGGGGTCTATTTTACTGTTTTAGTTGGAGCGTTCACCAATTTCTGGCCTTACGACATGTCGTTCACGCTTAAGAATTTTACCTTCTATGTCGCCGGGGCGCACCACCGCTTTGGAGCAGTCCATGTCCTCTGGAACAGCGTGCAGATGGCATTCTTGACTGCTGTTTTTGGCACCATCTTCGTATTTGGCAGCGCTTATTTGATAGAGAAAACCCGCAACCTGAATGTCAGCCGGTCTCTCCTGTACTTATTATCCATTATGCCGTTGTCAATTCCCGGTATGGTTTTGGGTTTGTCCTACATCTTCGTCTTCAATCAACCTGGCAGCCCGCTATATGCAATTTATGGGACGATGGCAATTCTGGTGATCAACACCATCATCCACTACTATACAGTCCCATTCCTGACGGCTACAACCGCCCTCAAACAATTGGATAAGGAGTTTGAAGCAATCGGGGAATCACTAGAAGCGCCCTTCTATCGAACATTTATGAAGATAACCGTACCGGTAGCCTTACCTGCCATTATCCAGATAGCTTCCTACCTATTCCTAAACGCTATGGTGACCATATCAGCGGTAGTCTTCTTGTTTGTGCCAGGCAAAGAATTAGCCGCATTGTCAGTGATGCTCTTAGATGACGCGGCTCGATCTGGTCAGGCAATGGCTCTGTCGCTCCTAATCATCGTAGTTGGTTTTACGACCCGTGGGTTATTCTATTTGATGATGCGTGGGGCACAAAAGAAGACCCAGGAATGGACAACTGGTTAAAACAAATACGCTGCATTCAACCAATAAGTGATCGTTGCTGGGTTTGAGATTAATCTCTTGCCCATATTCGCCAAATGGCAGAAGTCGTTATCACAACATCGCCCTCTCGCTGAAAACCTGATAACGACTTCTTCCTTTTTATCTAGAGTTTTGGCAATACAATCGCCTGCTGGCTTTGATATTTTCCCTTTTTGTCTGCATACGAAATCAGGCATTCTTCATCCGCTTCAAAGAAGAGCACCTGAGCGATTCCCTCATTGGCATAGATTTTTGCTGGTAAAGGTGTGGTGTTGGAAATCTCTAAAGTAACAAACCCCTCCCATTCCGGCTCAAATGGGGTGACATTCACAATGATCCCGCAGCGAGCATAAGTCGATTTACCAAGACAAATTGTCAGTACATTTCTGGGAATTCGAAAATATTCAACGGTCCGCGCTAGCGCGAACGAATTAGGTGGAATAATACATATGTCCCCTTTATAATCCACCATTGAACGGGGGTCAAAATTCTTAGGATCTACCATAGCAGAATAAACGTTGGTGAAAATCTTGAATTCATCGGCTACACGAATATCATACCCATAAGATGAGACACCATAAGAAATAACACCATCGCGCACCTGATTGTCGGCAAAGGGATCAATCATCTTGCGCTCCTTTGCCATCGTTCTAATCCAATAATCGGGCTTTAATCCCATTACAAACTCCTTAATAACGAAAAGTTGATTTGTTACCTAATTGCTACCATTATCGATAACCTAGATTCGTGCGGTTAAATTTGAATAATCAATTATTTAATCATCCAACCCCCATCATTTCTCATGGTCCCATATACTTGCCTGAAATACAGATGACAAGATTTGTTCCCGTTCGTTCTGGGTCATCAGCCTGGGGCGAGCATAGTCTACAAATTTGAGCGTGATCAACTCGGTGGAGATATATCGTCCTTCATAGAAAACATGCCTGTCGATGAATGTATCATCGCACATGAAATAATTGCAAAACTGGTACTGATCAAAGAATAAATTTCCTAATCCATAATGGAGAAAAGAACCTTCGTAGAACTCCATTCCGTGCGGTTGATGCGCCTGGCTGCCGCTAACAATAACCGCGCCTGCTTCTGCCACACCTCGAAAATCAGTCATCAAGATCGGTTGGATCAAGTATGAATAATATTCAAAGTGTTGAAAAGTGGTGATAACATTGTAACCCTCGTCAGTCAGACGACTGATCTCAGCATGCATCCATGGGAAATCGCATGAAACCGATCCCGGGTTCGTGTCAGTAGCAGTAGCATATCCTCCCCCTTTGCCATTACATCCGATAAAGGCAAATTTATTGCCGTTGTGCTCGATAGTACGCGCCTGACGCCCATCCTCCAAATTGTATCCACCACCGTAGTAAACCCAACCTCGCTGCTCATAAAGATCAAGTGTATAACGCATCGCCTCCGGACCATAATCGTGAAAGTGATCACCGGTTAACTCGACGATATCCGTTCCGATCTCATCCATCAACGCAATATAGCTGGGGTCACTGCAAAACCGCAAATCCGGTTGCCCCGGGTTAGGTGAGGGACAATCAGGATAAAAAGGGATATCATTACTGATATGAGTCAGATCTGCTTCCCGTAAGATAGGACCAACATCCTCAGCCGGATATAGCAAACCTCTTAGCTCCATGGTGTAAGCTGTAGCTCGTACCAAAGCGGTTACACCAGTCATGGCTACCGTGGTGAGTTTACCATCATCGCGGTTAGCTGCCGGTAAGCCCAGCAGCGCCTGATCATCTTCCGAAACCTGATTTATAAAATTTTCCACCAGACTCACCTCTCCATCCAAGGTGAGCGTCACAGTAAGAGCATATCCCTCAGGCTGAAACTCCTTGCGAATTGGGGAAATCCCACCAACCTCCAACACCTTCCAGCGCGGCTCCAGGTTTTCAAAAGGGACAATGGCCCAAGCCGGTCGTTCATCCCAGGCATATTCGAGCATTTCAGCAGTTGGAAGAATTTTGACAGCCTCCGGAGCAGGTTCACCCCATTTGGCTGTGAAAATTTCCAGTGTGCCTGCGTCAACCAGGATCGGCAGGTTCCCAAAAGGGCTTGATGGAGTTCCCTGCCAGGAACGCAGGACATCATCACTAGAGACGCCATCCAAAATGGTCGGGAAGGGCGCAACTAAAGCATACACCCAATGGCTAACTGGGTAACCATCCCCGACCATTAAGTGCATATTCGCTTCATTTGGGTCATCCATCTGCTGAATACCTTCGGGGATAGAAAGCCACCGAGTCAGTTGTTCTGGTAAATAAGGAGCAACCCACAATGCCAGCGGTTCTGGTGTATTGGTTGGTTGCTGGGGAGATTCGGAAACACCAGTAACTTGGACTTCTTGTGTATCAAGAGGAAAAGGTGTAAAAGTAGCTGTAGTTGAGTCAGGGTGATCGTCATCCTGTATCAATCCTGATGAAGGCAAATTACATGCCGCCAAAAGAATGACAAGCATTAAGACCACCAAAATATCGTGCCAGCGATAGAGCCGTAACAGATGAAATAGTTTCATTAATCCGAAAGACCTCCACGCTCCTTTAATACTTGGTCGATCTTTCTTTGTAATTTAGCTGCCTTGGTTTCAATTGATTGTAAATCTACCATCATTTTCTTCGCTGCAGATCGGTCTTCCAGATCGGAGATATTAACCCTCACGTTTAGACCGGCTGCAGTCAATGCTGCTTGTGCCAACGCAGCGCCGCTAGCACCATCGGTGATCGCGTTCACATTACCTGAAGATACAACTTTCGTTGCCAGTTCGAGGACTTCAAGTGCCTTTTCAGCTACCTCCAAAGGTACCTGAGCAGCTTTGAGAGTGGCTGACTGGATCGCTTGGTCGCGCCTCTTTGCTGCATTGCGATCATCTTTTGGCAGTTTATAAGCTGCCATGAGGTCATCAAAAGCTGCAGCATCTTCTTTTACAGCTTCAGAAAGCTGCGCTCGTAAGGTTTCAGAACGCTCCAGAATAGATGTCATTTGTGCTTCAACATCACGGTACTTTTTCTTTCCAATAGTTAATCGAGCCACCATCGAGACCAACGCAGCTGCAGCTGCAGCACTAAAAGCTGCTGCTGACCCTCCTCCTGGGGTAGCGCTTCGATCAGCCAGTTCGTCCAGAAAACTGTATGACTCCACTTCCCCATCTTGTTCCTGAGCTGCTGCCTGACTATACAGTTTTTGTTCTAGAACCTGACCAGGATCGAACTGATCGAGCTGCAAGTACCATACCGCAGCATCTACCAGTGCTTCTTGAGGGATCAGACCAACCAGCTCGCTGTGGTGAACCGCAACCCCGTAACGGGTTGCTTCCCTACGGATCATTTCCACCACCCGGGCAATAGGTGTCTTGCGGTAATCGGTCAGGTTCATGGAGACTTGGGCACGTCCTTCTACCAACAAGCCCAATCCCTTCACGTAACGCAAGCCACCCGAGGAATGACGCACAGCTTTGGCGATATTTTTTGCAATCTGTACGTCGTCCGTCGAAAGATAGACGTTAAAAGCGATCAAGAATGGTCGTGCTCCAATGACAGTCGCTCCCGCTGTGCCAATCCGAGCTGGCCCAAAATCTGGCGCTCTTTCTGGATTAGTCTCAATTTCCTCTTTGAGCAATTCGTATTGACCACGGCGGATATTTTCTAAATTCTGTCGGTCAGGACGGGTAGCAGCTTGTTCATACAGATACACAGGGATATTCAGCTCTTCACCGACTCTCCGCCCAAGGCGCTGAGCCATTTGGACACATTCTTCCATGGTTATATCTGAAATGGGAACAAAGGGAACCACATCGGTGGCTCCAATCCGAGGATGTTCGCCGCTGTGTTTATCTAAATCGATCAATTCAGCTGCGGTTGAAATTGCCCGAAAGGTAGCTTCCTCTATATTCTCGGGAGCTCCAACAAAAGTGATTACTGTGCGGTTGTGGTCAAAATCTGAGTGTCGATCCAGGACAATTACACCCGGGACGCTGGTGATAGCCCCAAGGATATCTTCGATCACCTCCGGGCGGCGGGCTTCAGAAAAATTGGGGACGCATTCGACCAGAGGATTTGGCATAGTTACCTCCATGAGAGCATTTCTTGCAATTATACCCTTTAATACCTGGTTGACCTGCGCCTCAGAGTGTCCTTTCTTTTACAGGGAAAATCTCCCCAATTTTCATTATTCTAATTAATGTCATTTTTGCTCAAGGATACCATACCAAGCAAGCCGCATAATTAATGCCACTCCTTATTTTGGACTCCTTCAGAATATTATAGTCACCTTAATTTGTGGATAAAAACCCATCAGAGGTCATGCGAAGCGAGTATAATGTGGATAATAAATACTGGGAACCCGTAATCGATGCCAAGTCCTCGCCGCCATCTCGGCAACACCCCCTGTTATGTCAATCCTAGCCATCCATAGATCAACAGGTCGATCTAAATAATGACAGCTCTTTTGAGGAGAAGGCCATCAGTTAAATACCGACAAGCAATCACGCATTGACCCTAGGTAAAACAATCATATTTAGCCAACGCCTGTACTTCATCCATACTTGGAGAATAGATAAATGACACCCGGAATTACAATCATCCCTCGTTTGAATATGCTGACAACTGAACAGTGTGAGGCAGTTCATCTGGCATCCCTTGAGATTCTCCGCCGTACGGGAGTGCGCATCTATCATGACGAAGCACTCCGTCTGTTGAATGAAACCGATGCAGTCATCACCGATGAAAATCTGGTGCGCTTTCCTCCTGGCATGATCGAGTGGGCTTGTTCACAAGCACCCTCTCGAATAGCGCTTTGTAAGCGAGGGACAGATGAAGTTGTCGTTCCATTAGAGGCAATGCAAGTAAATTTTGGGACAGGATCCGACTGCCTTAATTATCTCGACCCATACACTGGCTTTCATCGCCGCTTTACCGTCGATGATTTGATCAAGTCTGTGCAACTTGTAGATGCCCTGCCTGAATTAGACTTTTGTATGTCCATGGGAATCCCCTCCGACCTGGAAGCAACCAATACCTACCGCCAACAATTCGCTTTAATGCTTGAAAACACCAGCAAGCCAATTGTCTTTGTATGCGATGATCTTGCAGATTGTGAAACAATCGTTGCTATGGCAGCTGTACCTGCGGGAGGAATTGACGCTCTGCGGATAAACCCTACATTGCTGCTTTACTCCGAACCAACCACCCCTCTACAACACTCACAAACAGCGACAGCAAAACTATTGTATATGGCTGAGCAGCAAATACCGATCGTCCATTCTCCTGCACCGATGATGGGAGGCACCGCTCCAATGTCACTGGCGGGAGGCTTGGCTTTAGGAAATGCGGAAGTTCTCTCCAGCCTGGTGTTACACCAATTGAAGCACCCAGGAGCACCTTTTGTATATGGACAGGGATTACACCACATCGACATGAAAACCACCATTAGTGTTTACGGTGCGCCTGAGTACCAGATTGCACGCGTTCTGGTGGCTGAGATGGGTCGTTACTATGGGCTTCCAACCTGGGGTTATGCTGGTCATTCTGACAGCTGCACCATGGACGAACAGGCTGCTGCTGATTCGGCTTTCTCGGTGCTCATTGCGCTCCTTACCGGCACAAACTTGGTTCATGATGTTGGCTATCTGGAGGCTGGTCTAACCACTTCGCCTGAAATGATTGTCTTCACGGCAGAGATGATTGCGATGATGCGTCAATTCACCCAAGGAATACCTCTGGACAGCGAAACTTTAGCTCTGGAGGTAATCCACCAGGTCGGTCCGGGGGGTGAATTCATGTCTAACGACCACACCTTAAGACATTACCGGGATATGTGGATGCCAACATTGTTCAGTCGACAAAGACTTTCCGAGTGGTCTGCATCTGGCAGCCTACGTTTAGGGCAGCGGTTGAAAGATAGAACCATCTCCATCATGGAAGCCTACAATCCCCAACCTTTATCAGACAAGACCCGGGAAGAAATCAGCTATATATTGAATCAAGCATAGATGTAACAATGGTCATTTTCGGAGGGAATAAGTATGGATAATGGACTCCAGCAAGCACCTCAATTTCGAGTTCTATCTGACCTTCAGATTGGGCGGATATTTCAAGCAACCTTGGACTGCCTTCAGCGAACCGGCATTAAGGTGCAAAACCCAACCGCCCGAACAATCCTCGAAAAAGCCGGAGCAGATGTGAGGGGTGAAATCGTCCACATACCAGCATACATCATCGAGGAGGCGGTCTCTACCTGTCCTTCGTCCTTTACCCTATGGGGACGGGATGGAGAAAATCCCATAGAGTTGATCGACGGTCAAAACATCTATGGGCCTGGCCCTTCGTGTACATATTTCATCGAGCCGGTGTCTGGTGAACGGCGAAAAACTCGTCTGGGTGATCCAGGTTTAACAGCCAGGGTCTGTGATGCCCTGGTTAACATTGGCTACGTCATGTCGCTAGGTTTAATTGATGATGTGAAGCCGGAACTGGCTACGGTGTATGAATTCGCTGAGATGGTTGCCAACACAAGCAAGCCGGTTCTGGTTTGGTCATTTTCACTCGATCAATTACAAGACATTTACCAAATAGCTACCGCAGTGGTTGGAAGCGAAGAGAATCTGCGTCAGAAACCTTTTGTTGGTTTCTTTTCAACCACCCTTTCACCACTGACCCATACAGATAAGGATTTAGAGAACATGTTGTGGGCTGCCGAACAAGGCCTTCCGGTGTTCTATCTGGGAGGTGGAACGGTTGGTTCGACAGCTCCCATAACAGGTGCAGGAGCACTGGTGATCACGCTTGCAGAGTTGTTGAGCGGACTGGCAATCCTGCAGCTCAACACACCGGGCACCCCGGTATGTATTGGTAGTGTTATGGCAGCTTCGGATCTGCGCCTCGTCCGACCAGCATACGGAGGCCCAGAAATGAGTCTGAACTGCGCCGCGATGTCCGATATTTCCCGTTATTTGGGTATCCCTTATATGGGTACTGCCGGAGCATCCGAGTCAAAAACACTCGATCTGCAAGCCGCGATTGAGAGTTCATTTCAAGTATTACTCTCCTCACTCAGTAATGCAACCCTCGTCCATGACGTCGGATTTCTAGATTGTGCAGATATCGGATCGCTGGAAATGCTGGTAATGAACGATGAGATAATTTCCATGAGCCGCAGGGTTCAGCGAGGGATCGAAGTCAGCGATCAAACCCTGATGCTGGATTTGATCGACGAGATCGGACCAGGAGGTGAGTTTCTGTCCAGCATGGAAACCGCCCAACATTGTCGTTTCGAAATTTGGATGCCCGGATTGATGGATAGAGCTCCTTGGATCGATTGGTATAACGCAGGTGCCATCACGATGCACGATCGTATCAAAGCCAAGCTTCAGAACATCTTGAACACACATCATCCTACGCCCCTTTCGGAGCAAATTACTGAGAAAATTGCAGCCATCCTACAGGCTGCTAACCAACGTTACGAAAAACCGATCGAAATAATCGATCATTGGGCTGAGGAACACAGCAGTGGTTAACTCATTAATCTGTGCAGGCAGACCAAGGAAATATTCCATCTACCCCTAGCAAGGAACACATAATGTTGATCTCTTTCCATGTCAACGATCAACCTGTGTCTCTCCAGATTGATCCTCTAATCCCTCTCTTAAATGTCCTTCGAGACGAATTAGGGTTGACTGGCACAAAACAAGGATGTGATCACGAAGGAGAGTGTGGGGCTTGTACCGTGTTGTTGGATGGTCTTGCGGTTCGGTCTTGCCTGACACCAGTTGGCAAAATTGCAGGTTGTAAGGTAGAAACCGTTGAAGGTCTTGGAAAACAAAATCTACTACATCCATTGCAGAGAGCTTTCATAGATACCGGCGCTGTGCAGTGCGGTTACTGTACTCCCGGCATGCTAATCGCAGCAGCAGGTCTCCTGCATAAAACCCTCAATCCAACCCGATCAGAGATCATCGAAGCCCTAGGTGGAAATCTTTGCCGCTGTACAGGTTATACACGCATAATTCAGGCTGTAGAGATGGTCGCTTCAATCTGTGCGGGTAAAAATATACAACATCAGGTTGAGGCGAAAGCCATCGGAGGGGACTATAGAAGAGTCGATGCTGTTGAGAAGGTGACTGGAAAAACTAAATACGTGGAAGATATAGACATGCATAACCTCCTGCACGCCAAAATCTTACGTTCCCCACATCACCACGCTCGGTTAATCCGCCTGATTGTTGATAAAGCAGCCAAACTTCCCGGGATCGTACACATCCTCACTGCAGAGGATATCCCGGGAGAGAATGGACTCAGTGGCTACAGTCTTGACGAACCAGTCCTGACGCCCATTGGAGAAACTGTCAGGATGCTTGGAGCACCCATAGCCTTGGTCGTTGCTGATTCCCCGGAGTTGGCTCAAACAGGTATAGAAGCAATTGAAGCCCATTATCAAATTCTTCCTTTTACATTTGAGATGGAAGAAGCACTTTCCAAGGATAGCTTTCCAATAAAAGGAATAGGCAACGTGCTGTCCAATTTTGAGATAAACCACGGTAAACTAGAAGAGACTTTCCAAAATTCGGATGTGATCATAGAAACACAATACTCTACGGCTTATCTGGAACACAGCGCCTTAGAACGCGAGGCGGCATTGAGCTTCGTCGATGATCAGGAACGGGTGGTTGTTATTTCCCCTACGCATGAGCCGCATTGGACTAGAGATTATATTGCTTCTACTCTGGCACTCAATCCGGAGCAAGTCCACTTCATCACCCCACCTATTGGAGGCTCCTTTGGAGGCAAGCAGGATCCCACTCCTGCGATAACCGTGGCTTTGGCAGCTTATCATCTTCGCCACCCCGTCCGCCTGGTCTACTCCCGTAAAGAATCTTTCAACTCATCTCCCAAGCGTCACCCTTACGAGGTGAAATATAGAATCGCAGCTTTGAATGATGCAACCTTGACAGGCATTCAAGTCCGCATAAACGCTAATACTGGTGGATATGACGCACATGGACACTATATCCCCAATTATGCACTCACTGCCAGCGGTGGTCCCTATCGCTGGAAAGCCGTTGACGCATACGCACAGGCTGTTTACACCAATGGACCAAAAAGTGGTCAATACCGCGGTTTTGGCACTGCTCAATCCATATTTGCACTAGAGTGCACTCTAGACGAGATGGCTCAACGATTAAGAATCGATCCACTAGAATTCAGAATAAAAAACGCCATTGACCAATCCTCGCAATCATTTTTGGGCTATCCGGTTGGGGAGTCGATTGCTTATAAGGAAATCCTGCAAGCTATCCGACCGTATTACCTTGAATTCTGCGAGAATCAAAGATCTTATAATCATACAATCTCCAAGTCAGATGCCTCAACTCGTATGGGCATTGGTCTGGCTGGGATGTGGTACCGCTTTGGCAAATCTGGATCGCTGAGTGTTGAAGCGCATGCAGAATTGACATTGGACGGTCGTTTTGTCATTTACGCCTCTGCGCCCGATTACGGGCAGGGCACCAACACCATGTTGTGCCAGATAGCTGCGGAAGTTTTAAGCACACAACCATCAAGCATCGAACTGGTGAATGCGAATACCAATCTTGTACCTGACAGCGGCATCCAGGGAGCTTCTCGGTCTACTTATTTTGTTGGAGGGGCAGTCTATAAAGCAGCTATGAAGTTAAGACAGGTTATTGAATCCATCGCTTGTGAGTATTTGAATTGCCCCCCTGACGACTTGACGTTAATCAACGAACATGTAGTTCAAACCAGTAACCCATCGGCAAAGGTCTCTTTTGACAAAATCGCCCTTGAATGTGAGCGCATCGGTATGTCCAGAAAAGTGATTAGCTATTTTGATATTAGCTCACATTTTCCGGAACAGACCAGGCCTGAATATGCCCCCCTGTTTTGCTGTGGGGTTAACTTAGCTGAAGTGATTGTCAACTTAAAAACAGGTCTTGTCCAAGTTACGCGTGTCGTTGCCGCACAGGATGTTGGCAAAGCCATCAATCCCATAGACGCTCAAGGACAGATTGAAGGCTCAGTGATGATGGGCTTGGGTGCAGCCCTAATGGAAGAGTTCATCCCAGGAAAAACTGCTGGATTTGGCGATTACTATATCCCTACTATCAAGTCGATGCCAGAGATTAAGGTAGAACTTGTTGAAGTTCCCAGCATCTATGGTCCTTTTGGAGTAAAAGGATTAGCAGAAGCCTCCATGCTGCCTTCGACACCAGCGATAATCAACGCGATTTCACGTGCTGTTGGAGCACGAATTCGGGAGATTCCCGCCACACCAGAGAGGATCTTGAAAGCAATTCAGAATAATCAGCCAACTAAATTGACTTGAGATAATTGGGAACATCAAAATGAGCGTAAATGGAGCTGGCATAAGAAAATACCTGTTTCCAACCTCAATTGAAGAGGCGATAACGTTATTACGAAGGGAAGCCGGGAATTCACGCATCATTGCTGGCGGAACTGATCTCATGCCTGAAATCCGTCTGGGAAAAATCAGCCCAAAAACCCTGATCGACATTACCCGCATCGCTGGTCTTAACCAGATCACATTGAGCCAGGATTATGTGGTAATTGGTGCAGCTGTGACATTTGCAGGTATCAAAGATTCCACATTTATTAACCAACATGTACATGCGCTTGCAGATGCAGCCGCCTCGGTAGGAGCTGTAGCAATTCAAAATACTGCCACCTGGATAGGAAACATCGTTCAGGCAATGCCTGCCGCTGACGGCGCCATTATTGCAATCGCTTTAAACGCAGAAGCACACCTCGTAGGCGAAGAAACGTCAGAGTGGCTTCCTGTCGAGTCCCTTTTTGTTGGACCGGGAATCTCGGCTATTGACCCAACTCGCCAATTCATCACTCACATTCGCTTTCCGCGAGATTTTGAACGTAAAGGCACAGCCTGGCAACGTATTGGTCGCCGCCCCTCATTGGTGCTGCCAATCCTTAACTGCGCGGTTACAATTCAATTCGACTCTAAATACCAAAAGGTCGAACATGCAGCCATTGCCCTTGGGCCAGTAGCATTGCGTCCATACCGCGCGCATACAGTTGAAGAATTCATCAAAGGACAGGCTTTATCAAAAAATTCAATTCAACAAGCAGCTCAATTAGTTCAAAAGGAGGCTCAGCCGCGTGATAGTGTCATGCGCGCTTCGCGTGAATATCGACTGGCTGTCATCCCCACTATGATAGAAAATGCCTTAGTAACTGCAGCAAACCGGGCGGGACCACGAACAATAGATTAAACCAATACACAATCTTTCAGTCAGCATTAGTAGATGAATTTGTATCTTGATAACAAACAGACTTTCGAAAATCCCAAACCACCTCTTAGGAAGGAACTAAAATGACGATCATCCTGGACGGTTCAAATTTAACGATTGAAAAAATGATAAATATCGCCAGATTTGGTGAGCGAGTCAACCTCCATCCAAAAGCATTAGAACGTATTACAGCCTGTCGCCGCATGGTAGAAGAAAAAATCCAGGCGCGTGAGATTATGTACGGGACAAACACCGGCATTGGGGAATTTTCCGAAGTGATCTTAAATGACGAACAGGTGGAACAATTTCAACGTTACCTGATCTACAACCATGCTGCCGGAATAGGTCCTCCCGCCCCCATCGAATATGTACGGGGTGCCTTAGCCAGCAGAATCAATGTTCATGCGCGCGGTTACTCTGGATGCCGGCTTGAAATCACCCAAACCATGGTTGACATGTTGAATAAAGGAGTTACCCCGGTTGTATGCCTTAAAGGTTCTGTTGGAGCATGTGGAGATCTGGCGCCAATGTCTCAAATGGCTTTATTGTTGATGGGCGAGGGGGAAGCTTTCTACCAAGGTCAGCGTATGCCCGGTGGCGAAGCAATGCAGCGTGCTGGCATTCCCATCCCCTATCTTCAAGCGCGTGATGGACTGGCAGCAATAAACGGTTCAAATCTGATTACAAGTATAAGCGCTCTCCAATTGTACGATATGAATCGTTGGCTCAAACAAGCTGAGATTGCCTGTGCCATGAGTTTGGAAGCATTGCTCGCCAACCTCAAACCTTACGACCTGCGCTTACATCAACTGCGTGGATTTCCGGGTGCAATCCGCAGCGCAAAAGCCATCATGAAATGCATCGAGGGCAGTGATTTGCGTTCGGGCAAAATCAAGACCAAAGTCCAGGATGCCTACTCGATGCGTTCCTCTCCACAGGTGATCGGCGCAGCCCATGATGCGGTCGCGCACGCCAAAAGACAGGTTGAGATTGAGTTAAATGCAGTCGCCGATAATCCGATTTTCTTACCCGACGACCGATTGACCCTCACTGGTGCAAACTTCCAGGGCTCGCCAGTTTCTCTTCCGATGGATATGGTCAGCGCAGCAATTACAATGGTAAGTGTACTGTCTGAACGCCGCCTCAACCGCCTGACCAACCCGGCATTAAGCGTCGGACTGCCAGCATTTCTTACCAAAGGAGCTGGTATGTTTTCAGGCATGATGCTTAGCCAATATACAGCGGATACGCTGATCGTCGAACAACGCATCCTTTCTGCTCCAGCCAGCATTGCATCTATTCCCGCTGCTGCTGACCAGGAGGATTTCGTCTCCATGGGGATGAACACCGCGATTAAGAACGCTCAAATTCTCGAGAATGCCTTTGGCGTGTTAGGCATTGAGTTCATGGCAGCTGCACAGGCTCTTGATTTCCGTGCATTTACGAATGGTCTCGGCGTTTCAGTCGCCCATGATGTTATCCGAAAAAACGTCTCACATCTTGACGAAGACCGCCCTTTGTACCCAGACCACAATACAATGATGGAGTTGGTTAAATCTGCTGAAATCCTGGAGTCTGTTGAAAGCGCTGTAGGCAGCCTGGAATAAATCCCACCTTAATTCAACTATTTTCTGGTTGACCAGGAGAATTTTAGATCACGACTTACTTACATGGCACAAATATTGCACCTCCATACACGCATATTCAGCAAACTATCCAGATCACCAGTGTTCCGCACAATACGATTAAATTATTTGAGGCAGTCTTGCGCGGAATGCTTTGGGCTTTATCCAGGTATCTTCACCCCTGGCAGAAAACAAACTGTATGCCTGGGCAAAGCGCTAGATTCTTCTGCTCCGAGATAGAATACACCACATGGCTGGACGATTCGTAACATATAAAAAACTACTTCTGGCGGTATTTGTGGTGGCTTTTATTTTGATCGCCTGTGCACAAATAGCCTCTTGGAACCACCCCATCCCCACCAACCCTGGTGGGATCCAGCCCAATACAGCCACCGCTTCAATGGCAGTGGTGCCATCTGCAACCCACCCTGAAGTCGTCTTTATCACACCCACGCCAGACCCACCTAAAGCCCTCCCCACACTCAGAGCTGATCCTGAGAATTATGTCGTTCAACGCGGGGATAATTTAGATCGAATCGCCAGACAATATAGCATCAGCGTTTACGCCATCGCGCTTGCTAATGACCTGGTAAACCCCAACCTTATCGAAGTCGGGCAGGTGTTATTAATCCCCCCACCTGACCCCGACGCTTCTGCGCCAGCATTTAAAATCATTCCAGACTCCGAATTGGTGTTTGGGCCTTCAACAGTTAATTTCGATATCGCTGGGTTTATCCAAGATCAAGGAGGTTACCTGGCGAATTACTCCGAAATTGTCGATGACGTCCTCGTCAACGGAGCCCAGATTGTAGAACGCATCGCGCGGGAATATTCAGTAAACCCGAGACTATTACTCTCCTTGCTGGAATATCAAAGCGGTTGGGTGACCCAGGAATATCCTCAAGAGGAGACGCTGTTGTATCCGATGCGTGTCTTCGATGCGTGGCGCACTGGTTTATTCCGCCAGCTTTCCTGGGCTGCGAATAATTTAAATCGAGGTTATTACCTCTGGCAAGTAAATTCACTGCCAATCCTTTCTTTGGCAGATGGATTGGTCGTCCCCATGGAGGCAACTGTGAACGCCGGGACAGCTGGCGTTCAATATTTCTTCTCCCTTCTCAATGGTAGACAAGATTGGGAAAGAGCAATCTCAGAGCAAGGTCTCGCCGCCACTTTCATTGATTTTTTTGGTAATCCGTTTTCAATGGCAGTTGAACCTCTTGTTCCAGATGATTTGCATCAGCCTCCCATGCAACTGCCATTTGAAGATGGAGAAGTCTGGTCATTTACCGGAGGACCTCATGGTGGTTGGGGGGATGGTTCTGGTTGGGCAGCGTTAGATTTTGCTCCTCCTGGCGAACCTCGCGGTTGTGTGTTAAGCAGTTCTTGGGTGGTCGCTGTGGCAGATGGACTGGTCATCCGCTCTGAAAACGGAGCTGTAGTCCAGGACCTCTCAGGAGATGGCTATGAGCAGACTGGTTGGACCGTGCTCTACCTGCATGTCGATAGCCACAATCGGGTCAAATCAGGAACATACCTGCAGGCTGGTGACCGCATCGGTCACCCTTCATGTGAAGGCGGTGTCTCCAGCGGCACTCACCTGCATATTGCCAGGCGTTACAACGGCGAATGGATACCTGCAGACCAATCCGTTCCTTTTATCATGGACGGGTGGGCATCTAATGGATATAGGGTTGAATATAACGGTACCCTTGTACGAGATGGACAGATAGTCGAGGCATTAAATGGTCGTTTTCCTGCAAACGCGATCCAACGCTAAACTCAGAAAGCGTCAATCTCGAGTGGGATTACTGCTCGCTGGTCTGGTTTTAATGCTGGCAAGCCTGGCTTGTTACCTGGAGGCTCCCACTGCCGCGGACCCAATCTTTATCGCTCCTCAGGGGGTATCCCGCAGAACGGTTGTAACTGAGATTGAACAGCCAATTAACGAGGCCCAACATCCAGAAGAAGCTGCGGCTGCCAACCTCCCATTTCAACCTGAACAAACACCGGTATTACCAAGCAATATAATTCCGACACCATCACCAATTCAAACTCCGACAGAAATCATTGATGATTCACCCATCATGTATTTTTCTCAAACCGGAGATACACTGCCGGCTATCGCTGCTCGCTTCAATGTCGGTGCGGATGAAATTACATCACTTGATTTGGACATCATCCCAGAGTCAACCTGGCTGGAACCAAACCAACGTTTGATCATTCCACGCCGAGTGGGAAACACCACCCCTTCCACACATATCTTCCCAGACAGTGAGGTGGTTTTCTCCCCATCCGCTGTTGGCTTTGACATTCATGAATTCACGCAGCAGGCAGGTGGGTACTTGTCTACATACCGCGAGTATCTGGGAAGTACAGGTATGACATCCGGCGCAGATGTTGTCTATCGGGTTGCGATCGAAAACTCGATAAATCCTCGCCTATTGTTGGCGCTGCTTGAATATCAAAGCGGCTGGGTCTATGGACAACCAGAAATCCAATCGCAGATCGATTATGCCATGGGTATCCCGATCCCCCGCTATGCAGGCCTTTATCACCAGCTGTCATTGTCAGTAAACCAATTGTCCATGGGATATTACGGTTGGCGGGAAGGCCGGATTACCGAAATCACTTTCCGGGATGGGATAAGCTCACGCCTGGCGCCGGAATTGAATGCTGGATCCGTAGCATTGCAATTTTACTTTGCCCAACGTAGAGAGAGTTTGGGGTGGTATGAAACCCTTGAGCCCTCTGGGAGTTTCCTGACTTTATATAACGACATGTTCGGGGATCCCTGGGAGCGAGCGCAAGTTGTCGAACCTCTTTTCTCCCACGCTTTGGAACAACCACCCCTCATACTGCCTTTTATGCTTAATCAACGTTGGGCTCTTACCGGTGGTCCTCACGGTGCCTGGGATCGAGACGGCGCCATGGCGGCGATCGATTTCGCCCCTGGCAGTGTTGAACCAGGATGTGTGAAATCAGATGCTTTTGCAGTGGCTGCCGCGGCTGGGCTTATTGTCCGCTCTGAAAACGCCGTTGTTGCCATTGACCTGGATGGTGATGGACATGAACAGACTGGTTGGGTTTTGATGTATCTTCATATCGCTCAAGATGGACGCATTCCAGCTGGAACATGGGTAGATGTTGGCGACCCTATTGGACACCCATCCTGTGAAGGTGGCCGCAGTACTGGTACCCATATCCATATAGCCAGGAAGTATAATGGTGAGTGGGTTCCAGCAGATGGACCGCTTCCCTTTATCTTAAGCGGCTGGCGAGTACACGCCGGAGAGAACCCATATGAGGGTATAATGACTCGTGACGACGAGGAAGTTGTTGCCAGTCAATTGAGCGTTGGTGCATCCCATATCTTCCGACGCTCAACCGATCCCTAATGTTTATGCACCATATTACCCGACATCAAATCTCCCTGACCCTGCTTTTACTGGTAATCCTGTTACTCACCGCCTGCGAAACCCAATCTGGATTACCTGTTTTAGCCATGCCTGGAGAAGACCAAGACCATGCGGTCGCTGACCTTTCTCACCAGGATGGTGATCCACAGACAGGTGTCCAGCCGACTCCTTTACCTACTCGACCTTTATATCAACCGGGTGAATTAGTCGATTACATCGCTCAAACAGGCGACACACTGCCTGCCCTGGCCACTCGATTCAATACCAGTGTTGCTGAGATCCTGGAAGCCAACCCCATCATACCCGCTGAAGTCACCACGCTGCCTCCAGGAATGCCCATGCAGATCCCCATCTATTACTTACCCCTCTGGGGTTCAGCATATCAAATACTGCCAGACAGCTTATTTATAAACGGCCCAGCCCAACTCGATTTCAATACCTCCGAGTTCGTTGCTTCCTTTCCCGGTTGGCTTAATGCTGTTCAAGGATTCGCCTCAGACAGAAATCGCAGCGGTGCCGAATTGGTGGACTGGGTTGCCCTGAATTACAGCGTCAGCCCCAGACTTTTATTAGCATTATTGGAATATCAGGCTGGTGCACTCAGCCAAGCAGAACAACCCTCTGCTTCCCAGACCTACCCTCTCGGTTATCACAACACACGCTTCCAAGGGGTGACCCAGCAGTTAATTTGGGCTGCCAATACGCTGAATGATGGCTACTACTCATACCGCAATGGAGAGTTAACCTCTTTCCACCTCCGCGATGGCTCCCTAGAAAGGACCGATCCCTGGCAGAATGCTGCAACGGTAGCATTGCAGTTTTATTTCTCCAGGATACTCAGCCCAGAAGATTATCGAGAAGCAATATCGCCCTCAGGATTTGCTCATTCATACCAGGCTCTATATGGAGATCCCTGGTTAGATGAGGTCCCCCATATTCCCGGAAGCCTGCTGCAACCGGAGATGTCACTGCCTTTTCGAAGTGGGACAACCTGGGCATTCACTGGGGGACCACATACAGCCTGGGGCACAGGCAAACCTTGGGCAGCGCTTGACTTCGCACCACCCGCGGTGGTCGGGGGCTGCAGCCCCAGCGATGAATTAGCTACCGCAATCGCTCCTGGTGTAGTTATACGTTCCGAGACCGGTACCGTCGTCCTTGACCTCGAAGGTGATGGTTTAGAGAACACTGGCTGGGTGATCTTCTATTTTCACGTGGCAACTGAAGGGCGTGCTCCGGTGGGATCAGTGTTACAAACAGGTGACCCAATTGGCTATCCTTCCTGCGAAGGTGGGCGCAGCACAGGCACTCATATCCACATCGCTAGAAAATATAACGGCGAGTGGATGCCTGCTTCAGGCGTATTGGCTTTCAACCTCAATGGGTGGATTGCCCAAAAGGGATCTAATCCCTATGAAGGCTTTATGACGCGTAATGCGCAAACAGTAATAGCCTCGGAATCATCTTCGGCAGCCAGCTTCATCTCGGCTGAGGAGAAGTAATCTCCCGATAAACACCTCTTTATGAGTATATTAATGGGAAGGGGTTACCAGTAAGCGACCATTTCTTCAATGGGTATCAAAGGGGGCTCACACAATTGCCGAAAAGACTGATAATAAACCCTTAATATCAAAAATATTAAAATAAACCTTGAATAATTCAATATTTCCCCTTGACATTTACAATACTATTTAGTATATTATCAATAACAAGATAAATTCATTGATTTATCAGAGATTTAATTTGGGAATAACCGATCGTATTAGTAGGAGCGAGCTATGCATTCCTTACCTAGTAGATGCCCTCTTTGTGCCGGAGAAATTCTTGTGACCCGGATTCACTGCCGCGAATGTGAGAGCACTATCGAAGGGCGTTTTAGTGCTGGTCTGTTTGGTCAGCTCACCAGCGAACAAATCAGTTTTGTGGAGACCTTCATCCGCTGTGAGGGCAAGATTACTCGAATGGAAGAAGAGATTGGATTGTCGTATCCAACCATACGTAACCGTTTACACGAGATCATCCGTGCACTGGGATATGAACCGGGTGGTGAAGAACCAGTTAAAGTAACCGACGAAGAACGCAAGCGGATTCTCGAAGACCTGGATCAGGAGCGTATCACTTACCAGGAAGCTATGCGCTTGCTGCGAGAGAGTGAGATTTAATTATGGACAAGCGAATCCTTACCACCAGTGAAAGCCCAACCGTCAACCTCAGAGTGAATGGAGACCTGCTTCTGAAAGGTTGGGATAAAAATGAAATATTGCTGAAGATCTCAGGGGAAGAGGATGCAAGTATCGATCAAACCGATGATCATGTTGATATCGTCGCTCAGGATAACTGTAATCTGCGGGTTCCATCTAGTGCAGTTGTGACCATTGATTCGATCGATGGCAATGCCACGATCAAATCTTTAGAAGGTGTGTTGACGGTCAAATTGGTCTCTGGAGACCTTGTACTGCGCGCTGTTGGCGAGAGTAAGGTTGAAACTGTAAATGGGAATTTGATCGCCAAGAACATCGCCGGTGGTCTCCGGTTGGGAACTATCAATGGCAATGCGAAAGCACGCGACATTCAAGAGGATTTCCTGGTTGACTCCGTGATAAATGGGAATTTGAAATTAGAGGACGTCGATGGTGATATTTCAGTAAGCGTCAATGGCAACCTGGCGATACGCCTGGACCCATCCCCTGGTAAATCTTACCGCTTTAACGCAGACGGGAATATCTTGTGCAGGTTGCCATCGGATGCCAGCGCAGAAATTCGAATAATTCGTGCGGCAAAAATCTCAGTACGCATCCCTGAAGTAGAAACTTCCTCCCCAATCCAAGCGCCTTACAATTTAACCCTTGGGGATGGTGATGGCGAAATGGAGTTTTCAGCCGGGGGTGATGTTTTCCTTATCAGCCAACCCAGTGATTGGGCGCTCGAGGATTTTGAAGTCGATATTGGCGAGGATTTCGAAAGCATGGCTGAGACGATTGGGGAGCAGGTCTCCCAGCAAGTCGAAGCCCATATGGAAATGCTGGAGCAGCAGATTGAGGCTCAAATGGGCAACTTATCCAAAGTCCTATCCACATCTGGTCTTTCAGCAGAAAAAGCTGAACGGATTGCCCAACATGCCAAGCAAGCCAGCGAACGCGCAGGAATACGCGCCCAAGAAAAGATGCGTAGAGCTCAGGAGAAATTAGAGCGCAAGCTGGAGGCAGCTCGCCGGCGAGCTGAGATGAAAGCTCGCGCGGCGGAACGAGCAGCCCGCGATCGCCGCCGCCGTCCTGAGAGCTACCAATGGTCACAACCACCACGAACAAAACCTACAACCGAACCTGTTTCCGAAGAAGAGCGCATGATGATCTTGCAAATGTTAGAACAAGGCAAGATATCTATCGAAGAAGCAGAGCAGCTCCTAACAGCTCTGGAAGGGAAATAAGGAGAATCCATGATGTCCTCATTGAATGAACGCCTGCAGATCCTTGAGATGATTGACTCTGGAGTAATTTCCGCCCAGGAAGGAGCTCGGCTGCTAGGGATATTAGAAGGACAAGTTGATAATAGTGTAGGAGATGACGAAGCATCCCCATCCATTCATCTGACCGAATCAAGCATGCAAGAGCCTGGAGATAGACCCGGCACATCGGCAGGGAGTGTCATCGACGAACCCTCTTCCAACTACAAAAACTTTGACGCTCACATTGATAAATGGAAACGTTGGTGGATGATACCCCTGTGGGTAGGAGTTGGCATAACAATCCTTGGGGCACTATTGATGTTCTGGGCTTATCAAGCGAGTGGATTTAGCTTCTGGTTTGGTTGTGCTTGGCTTCCGTTAATGATTGGCATCGGCGCAATCATCCTGGCTTGGTCCACACGTACAGCCCGTTGGCTTCATTTACGAGTTCAACAGAAACCCGGCGAGCGACCCCAATCTATTGCCATCAGCTTCCCCCTACCTCTCCGCCTGACTGCCTGGTTCCTGCGAATATTCCGCAATAAAATCCCAAAAATTGGCAACAGTGGGGTCGACGAGTTGATCCTGGCTATCGGTGAGTCCACTGACTCTGACAATCCCTTCTACATCGAAGTGGACGAGGGAGATGAAGGCGAGCGTGTCCAGATATACATCGGATAGAGCTAGTGCATTGACCAGGACAAAACCAAAATTCGTGTGCGTCTCAAGATTCGCTGGACAATGCTTAAGGTGTTTTGTCTAAAACTCTTACATCATTAAGAATCACACTGGCAGGACACTAGGAGGACTAAAATGCCGACAACTGAAGAACGTATGAAAATTCTAAAGATGATTCGGGAGGGAAAAATAACCGCCGAGGAGGGGGCTAAATTGCTTACTGCATTGGGCGAAGGTTCTCCTGCCAGCCGCAAACCATCTCCGCGACCAGGGGGAGGTGCACGCTGGTTTCGCGTTCGAGTGACTGACATGGCTACAGGAAAAACTAAAACCAGTGTCAATATTCCAATTGGCTTGATGGAATGGGGGATGCAAATTGGAGCTCAATTTGCCCCCGAGGTAGGCAATATTAAGTTGGATCAACTCCATGAAATGCTGGATTCAGGCATGGAAGGAAAGATCGTCGATGTAATTGATGAAGAGGATGGAGAACATGTCGAGATCTTTATTGAATAACCGGTAACTGCAATGACCCAAGAGATATTGGAGCGGACATTCCAGGTCCCATCGCCAGCCCGTTTAGAGTTAGAAAATATCCGCGGTTCTGTTGACATACAACCTGGTGATGATGGTATCATCAACATTTTCGCAATTAAGCACCTCGAAAGCGGAGATGCAGAACGAACAAAAATTATCTTGGAGCAAAACAGGGACGGAAGTATTCGGGTTCACACCCAATACCCAGAAAAATTCACATTATTTTTTCAAAACTCCCGTCCTTGTAAGGTGGATTATAGAGTCAAGGTTCCCGCTGCCTGTTCAATATCTTTAGCAGGTGTATCCAACACCACTTCAATCAGTGGTGTGAGCGGGCAAATGTCTGTCAAATCGGTCAGTGGTAAAGTAATTCTATCTGAAATAGATGGCAAGATCACCATTCGTTCTGTCAGCGGCTCAATCAGCGGAAAGGCTTTGATCGGTCAATTGTTCGTGGATGTGGTATCTGGATCAACAAAAATCCTCAACTCAATACTAGAAAGTGCTGTTACATCGACTGTTAGCGGCGGGGTTTATTTGGAAACCAGCTTGGGAAACGGCCCTTACCGCTTTAAATCTATTTCAGGAAATGTTAACCTCAAACTACCACGAAATTCAAAATTTACAATTCAGACCAGGAGTATGAGTGGTCGAATAATTACAATACCTCAGGACAATTTCTCCTACTCATATCGAGGGAATAAGGTCATCCAAAATGGAGGGAATGTGCTGATAAGCCACAACAGTGTCTCTGGAGATCTACATGTAGATTCTGGAACATCTCCAGCGGCAAAGGAATCTCGTCCTGGCGAGGTCTCGACATATAAAAAATCAAACAAACGCCAGGAGATACTTGAGCACATAGCAGCTGGAGAAATCTCAGTAGAAGACGCCTTAAAAAGCCTTAGACAATATTAGTCTCTGAATATCCAATATCTGGTAAATACAAATTACATGGCTTCTTCAGGGAGGGTATAGCTGCCATTTGCTACCTGTTTGCGAGAACCATCCTCCTGGTCTTCATAAATCGAATATTCTAGAGAAATTGGAATAATTTTCTTAAACATTGCATGCGCTGAACAGTAGCGTGTGACTGATAGTTCGATTGCTCGGACAACAGCAGACTCATCCACCCCATGACCTGTGACCAGGTATTCTATCACCGCCTTGGTAAACACCTTGGGATGTTCTTCGGCTCTATCAGCATTGACATTAACCTCGAAATCGGTAATGTTTTGGCGTTTTTTCTGTAGAATAGATATTACATCCATGGCAGTACAGCCAGCTAAACCTGTCGCCAATAATTCCATGGGCCCAAAACCATCTTCAGCACCCCCTACATATGATTTAGCGCCTAAAGGCATTGTAAAACCTGATCCAGCTTTCCCCTCAAATGAAAGCCCCTCTTTCCAGGTGACTTTGGCAGTTGTTCCCATTTACGCTCCTATTTATTCAACCAAAGCTTTCTTGATTTCAGCCAGCAGTTGCCCTTCAGGCACAGAGCCGACCACTGAACTGGCGCCTTCATTGATTACTGTATGCGGCACTCCACTGACCTGGTGCTGCTCAGACAACTCATAGAACTCCATCGCCTCTACCATTTCGGCATCCACCATCGGACTTTCTAATGCCATTTGGTGAGCAAGCATAACCGCGCTTGGGCAGTATGGGCAGGTTGGTGTCACGAAGACTTGCAGAAGAACTGGCTGGGTTAGCTCAGCTAAGAATTGCCGCGTTTCCTGACTCAAACCCGAATCCTGCTTGGATACCAGGAGTATATCCTGGATCAAGGATGAAAATTCGTGACCAGATGGAATTCCAGCAAAACGGATGCCAAAATCCTTGGGATCAGCTCCATTGGATTGTGTAATCACAAGCCCAGGTGTTTTGTCGACGCGGTACTGCTGAGAGATTTCAGCATCATCTTCCAGGTCGTATTCTTCCATAGCCAGCTTTTCCGACAAAGCGGCAACCTCTTCTACCAATTGGCGAGTATCATCACAATAGTCACATCCAGTCTTCTCACCAAAGAATAGCACCTTTACAGGTTCTTCAAGCCCAGCAAACAGTTGACGAATTTGATCTTTAACTTCTTCATTTAACAGTTCTGACATCGATTAGTTCTCCCATTTATTAACCATCCTCACCGAGGAAGGCAAGATAATGTTATCAAGTAAAACATCCACCAAAAGAATCTCCACACAGCGGGCAGGTCAGATTCAACATCCCATCATAATCCATAATGCCTTTTTTACACTGCCTACAAATTTCGCCAGGTCGTGGATGCGAAGTTTTTTCTTCCTTGGATTCAGTCTTTGGCTGATCCTCATTCCTGGCAAAAGACTCTAAGTTGATTCGCCTTGTAAGATCTTGCGTATTCATTCTTTCCATTCACAATCGATAAGCACCATTCAAAGTGCTTAAACAACATCTATTTAGATGGGATAATTTCCAAAAGGTTACATCGACCTGGCGAATAAGAACACATATAGAAAGTGCAGGAGTTAAACTTTGCTAAATCCACTCAAGAACAATATGTAAATTGGCCATTAATTGAATTTCTTGATCGATTATTTTTCTAAGAATTCTTCAAGATAGAGGCGGTGATAAAGCCTTTCGCGCACATCCTCAGGAATCACTGGCAACTCAGACGTATCTTGATAAAGATTGATCGTCTTGCGTAAGGTATCCACCACGATGCGGCACCTTTTACAGCTGCTCATATGGGTTTCTATTTCAGCACAGAGTTCTTCACGCAGTGCGCCATCCACATAATCTGAGAGTGAGTCTAATAAAGCTTCGCACTTTTGATGATCATCCATAAAGTTGTTCCTCTAAACGGTCGCTGAAATATGCTGAAAGGTCTTCTCTTAATTGAAAACGAGCCCGTGATAGCCTGGTTTTTACTGCCGCCTCCGATAGGTCAAGCACCTGGGCGGTTTCTCTTGTGGATAAACCCTCTATATCACGTAAAATAAAAACCAACCTTAGATTGGTGGAAAGCCTTCCTACCGAACGATTAAGCACATTCATACTTTCAGCCGACATCAATTCTTCTTCTGGTAGGCAGCACCAATCCACCAGATTAATTGGCTTCTGGTTTTCTTCAACATCATCATCAGATCCGTTTACAGATATCGTATCCGGATATTTTTTTCGCAGCAACATCAGTGCCTCATTTGTCGCAATCCGATATAACCAGGTCGAAAGTTTTGATCGCCCGTCGAAATCTTTGATATGGCGAAATGCCTTGATGAAAGTCTCCTGTAAAATATCCTCAGCATCCTGCTGGTTATTAAGAATTTTCATGCCCAGGCGGTATATAAACGGGGAGAAAGATTCAACCATACGGGAAAATTCTCCTCGATCCCCATTCCGCAGGCTTTCCAGTGAGAAAGAATCATTTTGCTTGTGCTTAACCATTAGATGCACCTTGAAGAAAATCGTTACAAGACGACCCCTTATAGCATGCCACATCAGGAATGTCAAGAAATCTTTGTCCGCTTTGATGTAAAATAACAGCAATGACTCACAGGATCGAAAATTCACACCTGCAGTTTGCAATAAACCCCGACAATTCTCGCTGGAGATTGATTGGCAACCATCCCAACAGCCCCAGCATCGAAAATGCTAAAACGGAGTTTCATTACCGCCGCGGACGTCGAGATGAGGTCGCGTTGAACCGTTGGTTGGATATGGAAGTCAAGACATCCGACCTGGCTTTATCCCCCCACGGTCCACTTAGGCAGATGGAAATTTTCTCCAAACACCAGAAATCTGGGTTGCATTTTTGTCTGACATTTGCTTTACCTCAAGATTACCCAATCTTGATATGGAAGATGAATGTCAAAAACCAGGGACGTCGCCCAATTCTGGTGAATCGCCTGGAGATGATTTCCGTGGGATTCTTAAGTCGGAATTTAGCAGAACCCATGGGCACAGCTCATCTGCTGCCTCTATCCCAAGTAAAACGACACACACGCTCACCTGTGCCTGGAGAGGTAGCCTTTTTCTCCAACGGCTGGCAGTCCTGGTCTTACAGCGGTATTTACCGCTGGAAAGAACGATATCGTCGCTCACGCCTGGGTCGAATACGAGAGCCAGTAATCACCAATCCTGAAACACCGCAACCAAACCAGCCTGGAATTTTTGGCAGTGATATGTATGGCGTGTTCGGTCATACCGGTCAGCGCACGGGTATTCTGGCTGGTTTCCTCTCTCAGGTGAACCATTTCGGATCCATTGAAGCCTGGATTGGTCCTCACCCGCCTGGTTTGCGCATGTGGGCAAATGGAGACGGAGCCCGATTGGACCCCGGGCACGCTATGAATACCGATTGGGCTTGCCTCTTCTTTTTCCACCTTGACACTCACGACCCACTCGAGCCAA
>JACUUU010000254.1 GCA_014859065.1 Anaerolineales bacterium | reverse complement strand
CATAATTGTATATGAGCGGACTGAGATGCTGGTAAATTTCAACCAGATGCTCTTTATCCAGCTGCGCAGTGCCTTTCATAAGGGTTGAGTCAATCGCCATGAACTTTTCTCACTTAATAAGACGTAATTGTGGTGATTTTGTGATGGGTTAACCCGATAAATCACACCTAATAGGTTTGATTATAATCTCGATCCAAGAGTCCATACACAAACCAGGTTATGAAGCTCATGATCAACATCTCTCCTCCCTCTTCCACGATGACTAAAATTGGATTTAGGGTCGGATTTTCGACAATAATTTCAATCATATCCATACCAACTCCAAATATCGTCAGAAAAATGACCATAATGAAGATTGTTCTCGAAATTAACTTAGTAGATTTATCGCTTCCGATGTGGGTAATAGCTATAGGGATGAAAAGCAGCGTGCTAAAAATCGCTGTTACAGTTAATTCCCCAAAATCGACTGCCCGTAAGCCTAACAATGGTTTGAAATTCAGTATTTCAGCCAGAAGTGCACCAAATTGCTCGTGAAATTCAAACGAATCATCGATCAAAAAATACAAGAAAAGAACCGAGTAAATGACGAATATTAGCTTTCGGTGTTTAATCCCTAAATAGAAGAAAATAACGAGGATCCACAACTCTTTTGTATATTGGAAGAATTCCCCATAACCCCGATCCAATGCCAGAGAGTACAGGCTGCTTGGTAGGAGTGGCGTGTAGACGTGAATGACATGCAACAAAATAAAAACCAGGTCAGTCAGGATTAATAAAAAGAGAAGTTTATCTTTTTCCAGATTCAATTTCAGCATAGTCTCTTAACGCATGCATGGTCTGGTTGGTTATTTTCACAATCGATCCAACTTCGCCATAACAGTTTGATGTCAGCCTGCATGGTGAATCGTTTGAGCATATATATGCCCTCGTTAGACAGGGTTTTTTTATCGGTCATTGAAGGGATAAAGGGTTTTACAAGATAATTAGGTAAAGGGTATCCCAAAAGTGACTGAGAGTCAATCTCGAAAACCGTATAAATGTCCACGTTTGACAACCTGTGTGAGCTGCTACTTCCAAAGACCACCATGGGTCACCTGCAATTGTAAGTTGCTGGCCATTAACAGACCATGCATTTCTACCTTCTTGTTTTAGGATTTGACAGTATGGGTTTAGATCACAAAATGGTATCGTTACTGATTTGGAAAATTTCTTCCACAAATTATTTGCCTATTAATCTATCCGCCGGTATTTGTCTTTTGCTTCAATCTCAAAGATGTTCTCGACCACTTCAACAGTTAACCCTTTAATTTGTATTAAGATAGCAGTATCGTTGTTGGTGCTGTCGACTTCCCATAATTGATCCCCTGGGTCTGCAATCGATCGAAGCACATACAGTCCATCAGGCAAATCCGTAATATCGATAGTCTGTCCATCAAGGTAGTATTGATATGTGTCGATCCATCCTGGTGAAATCCCTTGAGATTCCTGGCCGCAGCGGGTGAAAGCAGCTCGTTCTGTTCCTTCTAGCAGGTCGCTGCGCTCGATATCTCGCAAGCAAAAACTGACTTTATCGCTGAGAGAAATCAATGCCTCAAGCCGAAAATCAGGAGAAATAGACCATAGTTCGTAACGCGCAAAATTGTTAAAGTGCCAGTGATCGTGAACGGGATGGAAAATGTACTCATTCACCTCGCGCTCAATAATTGACCCATCAATTGTATAAATCTGCTGTGTAATCGAAGCATTTCCGGTTTCCAGGTCAACTACTCCTTTTAGTTCTAACGCACCAACTCCGCTGTTTATGACTGAGTTAGTTAGTCTCAATAATTTTTGACCGGTCAAACGATTTTCTTGAATGATCAGATCTGAAGGTGGTAAGGTTTGAAGGTCCGGCAATAACAGGTTGGAGTGATCAATTAAAGACAATTTTCTGTCAGCTGATGATTTCCATTCAGTGGTCTCACCATTTTTGGAAAGAGCGTTTGAAGAATAAGTAATCGAATCAAGGATGGGAAAGTACAATCTGAAGCTGGACATATTCGTGTCGGATGCCAGGTAGCTGCTCGGATTTCTCAGCATTAATCCAGTTTCTGAGAATCCCGCCGCTGCAGCTTTCGTTTCTAAAAATTGGACTCCAGAAATAAAGAAAATTACTGATATTGAAAATACTTTGATTATTTTTTCCACGTGGATCTCTTTACTCAGTAAATAGGTTTATCAAGAAGGCGTAAATACTACTTTTCTGATAAGGAATATGATAATATGATATTGTCTGCCAAAACATATGAGTTATGTTAATATCCTGAAATAACCCATTAATTTATGGGATAATTATGCTGATATTTATCTTATATTTATCTTCCAATGCTATAATTCATTCTTATTGAACCTGTTGAAAGCCTGGTTCGCATTCGTCTATATTTGAAGGTGCCAACATCGAAATAAATAAAATTCTTCTGAGGAGAATATGCATCAAAAAATACTTGGGATTTCAATACTTTTAGGTTTATTAATATTCATATTGGTTGGCTGCGCATCTCAATCGGTTGAGCCAGATCCAACTGAAACTGTGTCTGTACCACAAACTTCTGAACCAGAGGCACATCCAACTCTGCTTCCCGTTGATACCCCTACCGCTCTACCACTAGAAGAGGAGGACCCAGGCCAAGAATCGGAACCAGTTACAATATCTTTTCGATTTGTTATTGTTCCTGAACACAGCGAAGCTCGCTACCGGGTTCAAGAGCAGCTGGCTGGATTTTCTCTTCCCAACGATGCGGTTGGAAGAACCCAGGCGATATCTGGAATGGTAGTTATCGATATGGATGGTTCGATAGATCCATCTCAGAGTGTTTTTGAGGTAGATTTGAGTACTCTTACTAGCGATCGCTCCCAACGGGATAATTATCTTAGAAACAACACATTACGCACAAATCAATTTCCCATGACAGTGTTTGTTCCAGGCAATGTGTCTGGTTTACCAGAGCCACTCCCTCAATCTGGTGAGATCTCCTTTAACTTGATCGGTGACTTAACCATCTTAGATGTTACCAAACCGGTTGAATGGGAAGTTGTGGGTGACCTTCAGGGTGATGTTTTCAGCGGATCAGCTACTACCAGTTTTACATTTGATTACTTTGAATTGGTCCAACCACGCGTAGCTTCGGTATTAAGTATCGAAGATGACATTGGTTTAGAGGTGGACTTTACCCTGCAGAGAGTAGATAATTGATCCAACATTTTGTTCACGTTAATGATGAATGAACTTTAAAGGTAAATTCAGTGAATAGAAGACCACATTACCATAAGTTGCGTCATTATTTTATGGTTATTGCTGCATCGTTCGCAATGATAACCTTGTCTGCCTGTTCCCAGATAACCGGTGTTCGTGAAGGAGTTGTGGATTCTACGGAAGAACCATCATTAACCTTAGTTCCAACGTTTTCTGATGCTATACCATCTCCCACCCAAGTGAGCCAGCAGGAAGGGGATGAGCCTGAAACCACGGGCGATCAAGAACCAAATACAAATCCATCACTTCCTGAGCAAACCAACCGTTTAGCTATAGATTGTGAGCCACCAGCTGATTTAACCCCATCCATGACTGAAGGTCCCTTTTACAAAACCGGTTCACCTCAGCGCATCTCATTGGTAGACGATGATGTGACTGGAAGTCGCTTGAATTTATCTGGATTTGTATTAACCAGTGACTGCCAGCCAGTTGCGGGAGTTTTATTGGATTTCTGGCAGGCGGATGGTTTGGGTAATTATGATAATTCTGGTTACAGGTTAAGAGGGCATCAGTATACTGACGAAAACGGCCGGTATTACCTCGAGACGGTGGTGCCAGGCGTGTATCCCGGCCGGACGCCACACATCCACGTCAGGGTTCAATCACCCGAGGGCAGTTTATTGATCACCCAGATTTTTTTCCCGGATGAACCTTCAAATTTGACGGACCGTATTTTTTCACCACAGTTGGTTATAACCATCACTGAACAAAGTGTTGATATTCTGAAAGGTGAGTTTAATTTTGTCATCCCGGTTGGATAATCCCCAAAGAGTGGCTCTCATGAATGGTCGTGGCTTTATTTACCTTGTCTTGATTACCGTTTTCTTGGTTAGCAGTGCTGCCTGCAGCCTGATTACGTTATCAGGATCTGGCACTCTGACTCCCAACCCAGTTGATAGCGGTATTCTCCATACTTTTACACCAACTCAAGGTTCTGAGGGTGGTGTTGTTGACGGAATTTCGACTCAGCAACCAGTTTCAACCATTACAGCTACAACTACACATACCCCCACGCCTACACAAACAGCATCCCCGACCTTCACACCTACGCCAACTTTGCATCCGATGCAGATTCAAGCGCAGCGCCAGACACCTTATCCGGGAAGCCAGATTGTCATCGAAGAACAGCTGCAGCCAGGTGCTAACTATAACCGTTATATCGCTTCATATCTCTCAGAAGGTTTAAAGATTTACGCCCTTCTGGCTATCCCTAATGGTGAGATGCCTTCCTCAGGCTGGCCAGCCATTGTCTTCAACCACGGTTATATCCCCCCACAGCAATATCGAACAACTGAGCGGTACGTTGCTTATGTTGATCGCTTAGCTCGCTCTGGTTATATAGTATTCCGCAGTGATTATCGCGGTCATGGGAGTTCTGAGGGTGTGGCTGCCGGGGCTTATGGAAATCCTGGTTATACCGTGGACATCTTGAATGCAGTTGGTGCTCTTAAACAGTTCCCAGAGGCTGATCCTGATAGGATTGGTATGTGGGGGCATTCGATGGGAGGTTATTTGACATTGCGTTCGATGGTTATCTCACCTGATATCAAAGCAGGTGTAATTTGGGCAGGAGTGGTTGCTTCCTATTCTGACTTGCTGAGCCGTTGGAGAGTGGCTTCTGGTCCAACCCCCACTCCCAATCCTGATGGTCCCCGCCGCTGGCGGACAGCTTGGATAGAGAATTTTGGCAGTGTCGAGCAAAACCCTGACTTCTGGAACTCAATTTCTGCGAATTCGTTTTTACATGAGATTTCTGGACCTCTACAGCTCCATCATGGCAGCAATGATAGCAGTGTGCCTCTAGAATTTTCTGAGATTCTTTACCAACAAGTTTTAGATGCAGGGAAAACGGTTGAATTATACATCTATGAAGGCGATGACCACAATTTATCTAATTATTTCAATCTGGCGATGAACCGCACAATTGAATTTTTTGATGAGTATTTGAAGTAATCTAAGATGGTGTGGAATAAAACTCGAAATTATCGTATTTTATCTCGATTGAAAATAGCTATCCTGAATACTAATTTAATGAGTGGCATGAAAAAAGCCGTTTACAGTTTTCGTCAAATCGAAATCACTGCCG
>JACUUU010000253.1 GCA_014859065.1 Anaerolineales bacterium | reverse complement strand
CTCTTCAAGTTGTAGCAACCTGGCTAAACAGCGCCTAAGGATTCATAACCAACCATCGCCTCTTGAAACGTATTCAGGATATAATGGAAGTGATTGTATTTGATGATTATCTCGATGCAGGCTGAGAGATTTTAAAAGGGGTTTTTTAAATGCACCTCGTTCCTCTGCTTGAACTTCTCTACACCGCCCGCAATAACTTCACTTCCATTCATGTTTCGTGGCGGTATTGGTACCGAAAAGATCTCATGCAGACCGCTTTGAGCAATTATGCCGCTCAACGCTCCCCAAGTGTCCAAATGCTCTCCTCGAAAAAAACACAACCAACACCAACCAGCTCCCAACCAGAGAGAGAAACGGTGATCAACCGGCGACTCTTGTGGCAAAAACCGACATTCTGGCGTTATGAAGAAGATCGACCAACTGAGAATAATGCGTTATTACGCATCATCTCCGATAATCGTTTTTGGACATATGCCACAGCCTCCAACAAGGTTTACACCAATGTCGAGCCCGAGGCTGGCAGGAAGCCCTTCAGAATCCGAAAGAGGAAAAAGCGGTCTCAAGAACAATTCCCCAGCCTGGAAGATGAGATCAAAGATGTCCCCCTTGTAGATCCGTCATTTCTACTCGCCACCCATCATCTGACACCCATCGAAACTACTACCTATCTTGACAGAGAAGCCATACGAGTGCGAGGTGTTTACCGCACGGGAAGAATCTTGCCCTGGGAACCCTTCTTTTGGGCAATTGCGGATGAGAATGAGCTCCTGGTCGACTCCAGGCGCGGCATCCTGCTCTATTATTCAGCGGTGGCAAATCATCAGGTAATAGCCATCGCCTCTGTCGAAAATGTGATTTTCGATGAAGCGATTTCTCCGGACCTGTTCAACTTCACCCCTCCTGCCAAATCCTTGGTCGAGATAGCGGTGTGAATAAAGGGGTAAAGGCAACCCATCATGTCAACCAATAACGGTACTCCCTTTATGTCCCAGGGTATCGTTAAAATAATCTTGGGCATGATTCTACGTCCTAAGGATACACACTCCTACCTGCTTGCACAAGGTGGTCATAAATGGTTGTACATGGCTGCCTTGGCAACTCTAATGGTGATCATTCTTGCCGTTATTTCGGGTCCGATAATCGCAAGCTATTTTGAAGAAATTTTTATACCTAATTACGTAACCCTTGACGATCGCTTCGAAATCACCCCTGAAATTCAGGCACAAATGGAGCAGGTATTAACCCATCCTATCATCACCATAGGTTTTCCGGCTGTGTTTATGGTGACCATGATGTGGGTTGGATGGTTGATATGGACGGTAGCATTACACCTTGTAGGTATGTGGTTGGGAGGAAAACATCGCTTTGGACAAATCTGGCAAGTCGTGGTGTGGAGCCAGCTGCCTATAATTTTTTCGGGGTTTCTTGCTTCAATATATATTCTCATTACAGGTGAATTCATTTTCAATCTCAGCCTTGCACGTTTATTCGATCTAGAACCAGATTTTCCTGACCTGAGTTTCGTTCAACCCAGTGTTGGACAGATGGTTATGCATGCTCTACTTGCCCGCATAGAATTATTCCAGGTTTGGAGCCTGATCTTGATTGGGATAGGGATGATGGTCGCGGTAAAACTTTCGATACGCAAGGCAATCCTGGTCATACTGCTGGTATGGGGAACTTTCACCCTCATTTCAATTTTGATGGTAGTGATTTCCACGATAATATCCACCTTTATTGGAATGCCTGGTTAATGCATGGTTGAAATGGTAGTCATTTAAGAAATTTATAAGTAATGATAAGTCTCCACATTCTCCAGAGTTGATTTGTTTCTCCATTTCCGCGCCTTCCGCGTTCATCCGCGTCCAACCACCACAAGCTATCCATACAATGCGATGTACCTCATTCGAGCAGAGGTGGTAATATCTTTCAGTATGAATTAGACATGATTAATCTGGTTGATTTGACCGGATTAGATTGAGCGATTCAGCCCTTGCGCCTATCTTTCTTATCAAACGCGAGAAGATCAACCCGTGAACCGGGTAAAGCAAATACCAGTACAGCAAACCAGACAACCCCTTCGGCGCAAAAAAGGCGGTCTGGGTCAGGCGCGTCTGCCCTTCTTCGTGAGATTTCAGCTCAAATTGCAGCCAGGCACTCCCCGGAACCCTCATTTCAGCCCTCAAGCGCAGCAACCGTTCCGGCTCAACTGCTTCCACCCGCCAGAAATCGACGGCATCCCCTACTCGCACTTCGTATATGTCTCTCCGCCCACGCCGGAATCCCACGCCTCCCACCATCCTATCCAAAATGCCTCGCAACCGCCAGGCCCAGTTTAAATACAACCAACCGTAATTCCCACCAAGACGGGAGATGACCTGATACACATGTGCCGGCGAGGTGTTGACCAGACTTTGTCGCTGCTCTAGGATCATCCCTTCTTGCATGGATAGCACCAACGGGACGACATCTCCTGAACTGGTGACCAGGGCGTCGCTCCATGAAGTTTCTACCTGGCTGGCATCCAGGTCTGACAGTGCCAGTTCGACAGCCGTTTGGTAATTGCGGGGCTTCAAGTTGGGAAATATCTGCTTTGCCTGTTCGTCGCGTACGATGACCTCGTTACGCAGGCCTTCAATTAACGGGCGCGCGATAGAGGCTGAGACAGGGGTAACCCAATGCACCCAATACGATGACAGGCGCGGCGTGAGCACCGGCACTGGCAGCAAAACCCGTTTTAATCCGCGGATTTTTGCGTAGCCCAACATCATTTCCCCGTAAGTGAGCACATCGCTTCCACCTATTTCAATTATTCTTCCCGTGCTGGCCGGAGTTTTAAGCGCTGCTACCAGATAATCGAGCACATCTAAAATGGCGATCGGTTGAATGCGGGTATACACCCAGCGCGGGCAAATCATCAGCGGCACGCGCTCAGTTAGATAACGGATCATCTCAAATGAGATGCTGCCGGATCCGACGATTACCGCAGCTCGAAATTCGGTGATGGGCACGCCGGTTTGAATCAACGCCTCTCCGGTTTGATGTCTTGACTGCAGGTGCTGCGACAGGTCTGCCTGCGGATCACCCAGACCGCCCAAATAGATGATACGACTGACAGATTGTGTTTTGCACGCCTCCCCAAAATTCCTGGCCGCGACCAGGTCTCTCTGGTGAAAACCAACATCACCGGACATGCTGTGGATTAAGTAGTAAGCTACCTTCACCCCATCCAGGGCTGGGGGCAAGGTTTCGGGGTTTAACACATCCCCTTCAACCACTTCAACCTGAGGTAACCAAGCACGCCCTTGAAGCCGGCTCGCATCCCGGACAAGCAAACGAACTCGGTAGCCTTCCGCCAACAATTGTGGTACTAAGCGACCACCTACATAACCTGTTGCACCGGTAACCAGGATTAGTGGTTTATGCATTTAATCCACCTTCTTCATCATCCGTAGATATTGATCGATAAGTTGATTCGTCTCGGGAAGATAAATTTCAGTTCCCTCTCAGGTGCGCTTGGAATCTTCATCGCTAAGCGAACCCGCCAGCCTTGCGATGATCTCTGGTGACAGGTGTAGAACAAACGGGACTACCTCAAAGTACTTCATTGCTTTCCCATCTTCCGACAACTCCAGACTACCCGTAATCAGTCCAGCAGCCTCAAGACGTTTCAAGTGCATGTGCAGTAGCGGCCGGCTGATCCCGATCTCGCGCGCCAGTTGGCTTACGTAATTTCGTCCCTCGCTCAACGAAGCCAGTATTCGCAGCCTGTGGGGATTGGCTAAAGCTGACAAAGCCAGAAGCAGCTCATCACCAGTCGAGACCTGTTGATTCATGGAGTCACGTATGTCTTGGATAAATCCACGTATAATGGGTGAGCATTCAATTCCACACCAGCATGTTGAATCAATAAATCAATCCACCTCGCGCAGGATCTTCTCGATTGCAGCCACGCGATTACGTAAGTCATCGATTCCCTCTGAGACTTTCTGTTGTTCATCAACATATTTTTGCTGGGCTTCGACCGCCTGTTCAGCGAGTTTGCGATACGCTTCCTCGTGCCCACCAGATATCATCGCTCGTTTGGTCTCAAATCGCTGCCTGATAATAAAAAGGATTACTATTGTACCCAAAATTAAAATAGGGCATAACAGCAGGATCCAAATTAATTCATTCACTCCTTCCTCCAGGGTCACGATGGTGACCATAGTCGAAATAGGGTATAACAGGATCAAAATTAATTCATTCACACCTGGCATGGTCACAGTTATTCCTCCTTTCAATGGTTTAGTTTCTTAGATTTTAATAACCTAAAGAGTCCCATTAATCTTTCTAAAATAAAAGAACAAAAGATAAGTTTTCATATGTAATATAGTTCTAACACCTATAATAGTATTTTGTCAAGTCTTAATATCCGCATATCCATCCAATAAGAATTTCTCTAAATCCCCTTAAAAAATAATATTTGAATGAAAAGTATCACCAAGAAGCTTTTAGTCCAATCCCAGGCAAACTCTCATGATCGCCTGTTCAGACACGCCGGTTGGTCCGTAATCCCCTCCACAGTTTCCGTATCCCCTTCAGCAATTTTCCATTGATCATTAACAACAGCCCCTCCAACATTTCCAGGCGGATGTCGCTGCTGAACATCACCATCATGCGCAGCGGCATATACTTCAAGAAGTTCACGATCTCGCGCGCCATCGGGCTGTCTGGATCATCCTTGATCCTGGAATTGGCAAACTTCCAGATGACCGTTCGCAGCAGCCAAGCCACTGGCGACCCATGCATATCCCCCAACAGTGTGTTCAAGGTGTACTGCCCGCGCTTATCGGCGAGGTTTTCCGGCAGTGGACGACCATATAGGGCTGCAAATCCATCCCGGCTGAAGGTATTTTCCTCAGTCAGATCGTAATACCCACCAAGCATTTCACGTTTAGGAACATCGGGAACATAGACATCCTCCCTGGTAACTTCGACCGTCTCCCTCAGGCGGATATCCCGCGACGAGGCGCCTACCCGCACCTCAAAATGCCCTGCCTCCACCTGCCAATCGTGCCGTTCACTGTCCCAAAACGCGAAAGCTCTGCGGTCCAGTGCAAAGGTGACCGCCCGCGCTTCCCCAGGCGCCAGCCTGACTTTGACAAACCCCTTCAGCTCCTGCTTGGGGCGGAATACGCTCCCTTCCAGGTCTCGCACGTAGAGCTGCACGACTTCCTGACCCTCTCGCTTTCCAGTGTTGGTAATATTCACACTGGCAGTCAATTCTTCGTTTTCATCGATCGCCCTGGCACTTAGCTGCAGGTCGCGGTACTCGAAGGTGGTATAGCTAAGCCCATGCCCAAAGGGGAACAGCACTTCTTTCTCAGCCGTGTCGTAATAGCGATA
>JACUUU010000252.1 GCA_014859065.1 Anaerolineales bacterium | reverse complement strand
TCAGGTGCCGAAGCCCAGGTGGTTTGGGGGGGTATGCTGAGACATGATTGGTTGGGTTTTGTATTCAAATTGTTATTCTTGTTCGGTGCTGGGATCACAGTCTTATTTGCGATGGAGATCCCTCATTTGGGTCGGCGAGGTGAGTTTTACCTTCTGCTGTTGGTAACAACCATTGGGATGAACTTAATGGCTTCAGCAGCGAATCTTATCATGCTCTATTTAGCTATTGAGACAGCCTCCGTGCCGCTTTACATTTTAGCCGGATTCTTCAAGACTGATGAGAAATCAACAGAATCTGGCTTTAAATACCTGCTCTTTGGTGCAATGAGTTCCGCAGTGATGTTATATGGTTTTAGCTTGTTGTTTGGGTTTTCGGGGACAACCGATTTGTATATCATTGCACAGAGTTTGATGGCTGGTGAACTTCCTTTGGCATTGATATTGGGATCCATGGTTCTGGTTATGGTTGGCTTTGGGTTCAAAGTATCTATGGTTCCCTTTCACTTCTGGGCTCCAGATGTTTATGAGGGGGCACCGACTCCTGTGGCTGGCTTTTTATCAACAGCTTCCAAAGCTGCAGGCTTTGCAGTTTTAATGCGCTTCTTATTAGCAGCTTTCCCTGAAACTGTTCCCTACTGGAGTGGGATTCTTGCCATATTGGCAACTGCATCGATGACCCTTGGGAATGTTTTGGCGCTGACTCAAAAGAACATAAAGCGGATGTTAGCTTACTCATCAATCGCTCATGCTGGGTACATTTTGATTGGTGTTGCTACTGCTACAACTTTTGGTTTTTCGGTCGCAATTTTTTACCTCATCGTTTATTTAATAACTAACCTGGCTGCTTTTGGAGTTGTGAGCGCGTTTTCGCGGGTGGTTGATTCGGATGAAATCTCTGCTTATTCTGGGTTGAGCCGTAGGTCTCCTGGTCTCGCATTGGTGAGTCTGGCCACGTTTCTTTCCCTGGCGGGTATGCCTCCCTTTGGAGGTTTCATCGCTAAGGTTTTGGTATTTGCAGCAGCAGTTGAAGCGGGATTAGTTTGGTTAGCGGTTGTGGGTGTGTTGAATTCCATAATTGGCCTATATTACTATCTAATAGTGCTGAAGGTGATATACCTATACCGCTCCGAGGATGAGGACAAACCTTTTCCCATTGCGCGTACATATAATATTGCGTTCGTTGTCCTTATCATTGGTATCATCCTGCTTGGAACAATCTTTGCACCCTGGTTTGCCTGGTCGGGGACTGCAGCGATGGTCTTATTCTAGGGTTTTTTACCAGGCATATTGACGATTGGGATGGGCATGTGATACAATCTGCCCGCCATGAGCCAGAATGAAGACCAATCTGCTCAAAAACGTAGACAACGTGTGTTCATCCTCACGCTGGCTGCCGTATCTGGACAAGTTGGTTGCCTGACACTAATTATCATTCTGGCTGCGCTTTCACTGGGGTTATGGCTTGACTCACTTTTAGACAGCCGACCGGTTTTCACAGCCATCCTAATGATTGTAAGTATACCGATTACATTGGTAACTATGATTTTCGTCGTTAAAAAGACTACATCACGTATGATTACTCGCAGCATTGACTCTAGGCCTAAGGAGGGTGAGGATCTTGGAACAAAAACGTAAATGGCGATGGGGAGTTAATCGTTGGATTATCTTGTTGTTGATTGTTTTAGGTATTTTCGCCGCCCGAGCTTATCCACCTGTGCTACCCCATATACAGTTAGCCGCGGAAAGATACCATCACGATCCGTTATTTACATTACCAATCATCGGTGATTTCTACTGGACGAACACTTTGACGGCATTGATTGTGGTGGATATTATCCTGCTGCTTATCGCTTTTTCTGTTTATAGGGCAGTAAAAAGCGGCAGCATGGTCCCATCGGGCTTTTCTGGCGCAGTGGAGGCGATACTAGAGGTCATTTACAACCTGACGGAATCAACCACCAGTAAATGGGCAAAAACGATATTCCCATACTTCGCAGCGATCATGCTCATGGTTTTGGTAGCCAATTGGATGGACTTGATCCCTGGCGTTGAGAGTATAGGTATACTCGAAGCTGTCGACCATGGTGAACCTGCCGAGCAACTTATCCCGGGAGTTTACACTATAGTGCCTCACGATGACTCGGGAGTTAGCCAAGGTCAAGAATATGCTGTGATTCCATTTTTACGCGCCGCTTCCACTGATTTGAACTTCACAGTGGGGCTGGCATTGATTTCTGTCTTCATGACCCAGGTCATCGGGTTTCGCGCATTAGGATGGAGCTACTTTAGAAAATTTATCAACGTCGCGGGAATAGCCAAGAGCCCTATTTTTGGGACAATTGATTTCTTTGTGGGAATCTTGGAGTTGATCTCTGAGATATCAAAAATCTTGTCGTTTTCTTTCCGGTTATTCGGAAATATATTCGCAGGAACGGTTTTGTTGTTCGTCATAGGCACGCTTGTTCCAGTTGTCGCCCAATCCGTTTTCCTATTGTTGGAGTTATTTATCGGCCTGGTCCAAGCGACCGTGTTTGGATTGCTAACCATGGTGTTTATGGCTTTAGCAACCATTGGGCATCATTCGGAGCATGAAGAAGAAGCTCCTGAACAAGGATAAAGCGGGAAAATATCAAAACATTTCAAACACCATTGACAATAGTGTCGATGGAATATTTAGTTCGAAGTTCTGAATGATCGTTATAAATTTATGCAATAACAAGGAGGTTAAATAAACAACCATGGAAGCTGAAGCCGCACGTTATTTCGGGGCTGCTCTTACGATGATAGGGACGATAGGCGCCGGTTTAGGTATCGGTGTGCTGGTGAATGGCGCAATGCAGGGTATTGCTCGGAATCCGGAAGCCAGTGGCGCGGTGCAACTCAACATGATTATCGGGATCGCTTTCACGGAAGCTATTGCGATTTACTGTCTGGTGGTTGCTTTGTTGATCTTGCTGGTTGCATGATCAAGGTTTTATGTAGATAAATTTGGATCCAATGCGGAATTCATATTTGGGACAAATCGGATGCTTATCTACAAGCAATTCAGAGGTGAAAGGAGCATTATCACTTGGAAGCATTAGGAATTAACCTCGGTTACTTATTCGTCCAAATTTTTAATTTTGCGATCATGTTTGTGATCCTGCGCGCGTTTGCCTTCAAGCCAATAATTGGACTGCTGGAAAAGCGCCGGGCTGCAATAGCCAAAGGATTAGAAGATGCTCGGGTAGCAGCTGAAGCACGCCAGAACGCAGAGCAAGAAGCAGAGAAGATCATGGCTGAAGCTCAGGCGGAAGCCAGCAAGACAGTCCGCAATGCGTCTGAACGAGCTGAGAAAGCTGGGCAAGATATATTTGCAGCAGTAGAAGAAGAGGCTCGCGGTAAACGTGAAGAAGCCCTGCTCGAAGCAGAACAAGAACGTGAACGTATCCTTGGTGATATGCGTGACCAAGTAGCTAAATTGGCTATTGCCGCAGCTCATCGATTGATCGGTGAATCCCTTGACGAGAAGCGCCAGCATGCAATTATTAATGAATTCTTCTCTGGAATTAAAGAGGGTCAAATTTCATTGTTGGTGGACAAATCGTTGAACGGAGGCGCTTCAGCTGAAATCACCAGTGCTGTCCCACTTAGCTCTGAGGAGAAAGAAATTGTGAAGCAGGATATCCTCTCAAAAATCGGCACAGAAGCTGAAGTCGCATTCCGGGTTGACCCTGCGATTCTTGGAGGTTTGGTCGTGCGGGTCGAGGACAAGGTGTTGGATGGCTCTGTTACCGGTCAGCTGGAATCCTTGCGGCTGCGTCTGTAAATGATGTTATTTTAAAGTTTTCGTTTTTTGGATAACTGATCAGATCGTTAAATTTCGTGACGATGAGGCGCCCGGCTGTTTATTATGGGCGTCTTTACTATTACATGAAGAAACCTAAATTTCAAGTACCGCTGGAAAAGCTCATCCAAGAGATACCGGTATCGCTACCGAGCGTTGGCTCAAATGTCATAGTATCCGGTATCGCTTCGGATTCACGCAAGGTAAAGCCTGGAGATCTCTTTGTGGCGTTGACCGGGACCATTGAGGATGGTCACCAATTTATCGGCGACGCTGTTCAAAGCGGAGCTGTTGCAGTGGTTGGCTCCCGGTCTATCTCTTTACCAAATCTACCATATATTCAGGTATCCGATAGTCGCTGGGCTTTGGCACATCTCTCGGCAGCATTCTACGGTTATCCTGCTCGTCATCTTACCGTGATTGGTGTAACTGGGACAGATGGTAAGACCACGACTACCAATTTGATATATCATTTGCTGAAAACAGCTGGTTTCCGGGTTGGCATGATTTCTACAGTAAATGCGGTGATTGGTAACGAGAAAATTGATACAGGTTTTCACGTCACGACTCCCGAAGCTCCAGACGTACAACGATATCTAGCTCAAATGGTAGCTGCGGGGCTGTCTCATGTAGTCTTAGAGGCAACATCGCATGGCTTGAGCCAACAGCGTGTAGAAGCGTGCGAATTTGATATTGGTGTGGTTACCAATATCACTCACGAACACCTCGATTATCATGGGGATTATGAGGCATATCGCACAGCAAAAGGACGGCTATTTACATCTTTGGTTGAAACACACACCAAGAGCCACTCTCCCCCACGGGCTGCCATCCTTAACCGTGATGATATTTCCTACGATTTTTTATCGACAATTACAGCGGTGCCGAAAATTAGCTATGGACACCACCCGGATGCGGATTTTAGAGCAGTGGAAGTAACACCGGAGGCGGAAGGGATATCATTTGTGTTCTCGAGTAGGGATTTCCATATGCCAATAAAAACCCGCTTATTGGGGGAATACAATATTTCTAACTGCCTGGCTGCTATGACGACAATTGTGGCGGGTTTGGGAGTTGCGCCTGGCATCCTCCAGGATGGTTTCGACACCTTTGAGCCAATTCCTGGCAGAATGGAGAGGATCGATATGGGGCAGCGTTTCATGGCAGTGGTTGATTTTGCCCATACCCCTAACGCCCTCCGCTGCGTATTAGATACAGCTCGAAATATGGTATCTGGTCGTGTGATCGCTGTTTTTGGATCAGCTGGTTTACGCGACCGTGCCAAACGCCGTATGATGGCGGAGATTTCAGCGGAATTGGCAGATATCAGCTTGTTGACGGCTGAAGATCCCCGGACTGAATCTCTAGAAGATATCCTTTCTGAGATGGCTGAGGGGGCGCGCTCACGCGGTGGACAAGAGGAGGAAACGTTTTGGCGCATTGCCGACCGGGGTAATGCAATCCGCTTTGGAGTGGAATTAGCGAGACCTGATGATATTGTGATTATATGTGGGAAGGGCCATGAGCAGTCTATGTGCTTCGGTACGACTGAATATCCGTGG
>JACUUU010000251.1 GCA_014859065.1 Anaerolineales bacterium | reverse complement strand
CAGGCTCGCTATGGGAGCAACGCTTTGGTAATGTCTCTGGCTTTCCTCGGGATTGTTGGCGTTTTAAACTATATTTCCTTCAACAATCCTCAGCGGTGGGATTTGACTAAAATCCGCCAATTTACCCTGGCTCAGGAAACCATCGATACCTTGGAACGCTTGCCTCAACCTGTAACTGCCCTGGCGTTTTTTACGCCCCAGACATCCCCTGCAGCTGCTGAAGGTCTCTTAGATCAATACCGGTTTAGCTCGAAGGGCAATTTTGATTTCCGCTTTATTGATCCCTATGAAGACCCTCTGACTGCTTCTCAGGCTAATGTAACCCGAGATGGTACGGTAATTTTGCGGATGGGTGAATTCCAGGAACAGGTCACGATTGTCAATGAGCCTGAAATGACAGCTGCCCTTATCCGCCTGATCAATCCGCGCGAAATCCCAATCTATTTTCTTAGTGGACATGGCGAATTCAGCCCCGACGAGGTGGGGGATTTCACTTATCAGCAGGTACGGACAGCTCTCGAAGCGAAGAATTATCGGGTTGAGAACTTAAATTTGCTGGCGCTCAACATCATCCCAGAGGATGCTGAGGTGATCCTGATCGCTGGCCCAACCCAACCACTCTCCACCACAGAAGTCAATTTGCTGCAGGAATTTTTAGAGCATGGAGGAGCTCTGATTTCGCTTTCTGAACCCCTACCGGTAACGGATTTCGGCGATTCCCCTGATCCATTGGCTAGTTACTTACTTGATGAATGGGGTATAGCATTGGGGAAAGATATGGTGGTGGATCTCACCTCCAACCAACCCTTTGTTGCTTACGCATACCAGTATGGTGACCATTTAATTACCGAGAAATTAGAACGTGTAGTTACCCTCTTTCCCACTGCTCGGAGTGTTACTTTAGCAGAACAGATACCTGGTATTTTAGCCGATGAGCTGGTCTTTACCTCGCCTCAATCCTGGGCTGAGACAAATCTGGAGGCATTAATGTCGACTGGTGAAGATGACGAACAATCTCAAATTGGACCAGACGAAGGTGAAGATATAGTCGGAATGGTGCCACTGGCTGTTGCAGCGGAAAACTCCTTCAATGGGTCCCGTGTGGTTGTCATTGGTGATTCCGAATTTGCCTCCAATGCGTTTTTTACGCAATACGGCAATGGGGACTTCTTGCTTAATGCCATTGATTGGGCAAGTGAACAGGAGGATTTGATCAGCCTGACCCCTAAAGAAAACATCGTGCGTATGATGGTTCCACCACAAACGATCACCCTGAATCTGATCCTGTTTGGATCGGTTTTCCTGTTACCTGGGATCGTTTTATTGTCAGGTGTCTTTGTATGGATCCAGCGCCGCCGTAGAGGGTAGTCATATATGATCCGCCGTACGACGTGGATACTGTTAGGATTGTTCGGGTTGGTTGTTGCTGTGGCTTGGTATCTCCAGAGTTCCCAACAGCAAAGAGCTGCCCAAGCCACTGAAACCCATGGCATTAGTTTGCTGTTTCCACTTCAAGAGGTTTCCATCACTGCTTTGCGAATTATTGACCAACATGGTCATGTTGTAGAGGTCAAACGGGAAAGCGAAGGTGAGTGGGTTTTCCTGGGGCTGGAGGATGGTGAGCCGGATATCGCGCGAATTGAACGAGCGGTAAGCAATGCTTCTGGTATCAGGGTCCTGTCTTCGCTAGAATCCCAGCCCGAGTTGGCATTAATCGGTTTAGAAAATCCTGCATATCGCATAGTCATAATATTGGAGGGTGGTCAGCAAATGGAAGCATTTATCGGCGATCTTACCGCTTTGGGGAATGGTTATTATGCTAGAGTGGCTAGTGAAGATGTGGTGGTTGCTAATAAATTCAACCTGGATGCAATCATCGATTTGCTTGCAGAGCCACCGGTATTGCCTGCAGCAGAATTGATGTCAGAACCAGAGATCGAACAAACCGAGGAATCTAAGTGAAATGAAATATCTCACTGCATCTATCCCTAAAAGGGTGGTAGTGATCTCCCGATTGGTTTTTATCGGGTAATATGTGGAAATTAAGATGAAATTGGGTATTGATTTTGATTCCGAAATGTTGTATTCTGTTAGAGGAATCCAAGTAAGGAAAAGGTGGGTTTTATTTGAGTGAGAGGATCATGCGTGTGGGAAAACTTAACCATTGCAAGCCCACTAATAAAAGTAAATTTACCGTTACTGAGCCTTTTTTGATTTATTGGCCAGGGAGCAAAAATGATTGATGAGGAACTGTTAAACGCAATAGAAGAACGCGAAGAAGAACATCCGGCATTAGCCCGTTTGATCGATTTGGGCAGACAAAAGGGATATGTCACGATAGATGACATCTTGATCTTCTTCCCGGAAGCAGAACAAGACGTTGACCAGTTGGAAGAAGCCTTTGCTGCTTTGATCAGCGCTGGTGTAGCCTATGTAGATGAGCCAACGGTCGGGGGCCCAACGGACGAAGATTTACTAGACGAGGAAGAAGCTGAAGAAGAAACCCGCCGGGATATAAGCAGCGATGACAATTATCTGGCAAATATCGATACGGATGACACCATTGGTTTATATCTTAAAGAGGTTGGCCGCGTTCCTCTGCTTACAGCGATAGAAGAAGTTGATCTGGCGAAACGGATTGAATCTGGCCGAATGGCGCGCGAGGAACTGGCGCACGGCAATGTGGGTTCCCACCGGCGCTATGATTTACAGTTGTTGATCGAGGATGGTTGGGCAGCCCGTGAGCATCTAATCACCGCCAATTCTCGCCTGGTGATCAGTGTGGCAAAAAAATACATGGGGCGCGGTGTGCCTTTCCTGGATCTGATCCAGGAAGGTAACATTGGTTTGATCCGCGCTGCCAAGAAGTTCGATTATCGCCGTGGTCATAAGTTCAGCACTTATGCCACCTGGTGGATCCGCCAGGCGGTCACGCGGGCTATCGCCGATCAAGGTCGCACGATCCGTGTGCCAGTCCACATGGGTGACCAGATCAACAAACTGCTGCGCATCCAGCACCAGCTGACCCAAAGGCTGGGGCGAGATCCATCGGTGGAAGAACTCGCAGATGCGCTGGAAGTGACGCCGCAAAAAGTTGAGAATATGATCCAGGTGGCTCGCCGCCCACTTTCTCTCGAGACTCCCACCGATGATGAGGAGGATTCTGTGCTGGGTGATTTCATCCAGGATGAGGAGGTCTCCCAACCGGACGATTCGGCCACTTACAATCTGCTCAGAGAGCACCTGGAGTTAGTATTAGAGGGATTACCACCACGTGAAGTTCGCATCCTGCAGCTGCGCTACGGATTGCTCGATGGGCAAGCATACACCCTTGAAGAGGTTGGGCGTAAGATGGGTGTCACCCGTGAGCGGGTGCGGCAGATCGAGGCGCAGGCACTCAGCCGGCTGCGGCACCCCACCATTCGCCGTAAACTGCGCGAGTACCTGGCATAGCATCAGGAGCGCTTGATTGCCGGGAAGTCGAGAGTAAACTCAGGCTTCCCGTTTTTATTTAACCATCGAAAGAAAAAAATCCAATAAATATACTTAATATGCGCTTAGCCATTATATTTATCAAACTTTATGCAAAACCTACTAACAAATCTGCAAAACCAGCACCTTTGATCCGAAATTTCCCATATCTTGACTTGTGATCTCTCCCTTGAAAGGCTAAAATACGACTATTAGTAATAATTCTATAAGCAACTGATCACTGATGACTGATTACTGATCACTGGATTATTAAGACACAATGGACTCATCCACGACTGCCACTCGCTTTCCAATGAACTACCTGCTTCCTCGTCTCTCGGAGCTGTTTTTTCTGGCGCTATTCATCGGCGTGGTCATGCTGGGCCCGCGAATTTTCAACAACGATGGGGATCTAGGTAGACATATCACCATCGGAAACTACATCATCGATAACCGTACGATCCCAACTGAGGACATTTTCTCCCACACCATGGCAGGTGAGCGGCTTACACCGCACGAATGGCTGGCGCAGGTAGCATTCGCTTTAGCGCACCGCCTGCTGGGATTGGATGGGGTAGTCCTATTCAGCGCTTTGTTGATCGCCACAACCTTCACCATTTGCTACCGACAGTGCCGGCATCGTTCGGGGTTGATATTGGTCTCCCTGGGGTTTGGGGTCCTGGCTGCTGCCACCGCCTCGCTGCACTGGTTGGCGCGACCGCATCTATTTACCCTTTTATTTGTTGTCCTTTGGGTTGGTGTTCTTGAGCGCATACGCCGAGGTGAGACGCAACGCTGGTACATGCTGCCTGTCCTGATGCTGTTTTGGGCGAATACTCATGGGGCTTTTATCGCCGGCTTCGTCATCTGGGGCATTTACCTCGTAGGGGAGATGGGACAGACCTGGCTTAACCCTGGGAGGGATCGTTCTCCCAGCGCAGGTAAAGCCGTTGAATCGCGGGATTCCATCGCAATCGAGCGATCATTTGCGCCAGGTTTCAAAAGCTACCTGGCAGGTGGTTTGGTTTCCCTGGCTGTCACATCGCTCAACCCAGCCGGCTTGCACCTGTGGGCTACCACGTTTGGCTTTCTGCGCAGCCGCTATCTGGTAAGTCACACGGTAGAATACATGCCGCCTAATTTCCACAATATCTCCACTTGGCCATTCATGTTGATGATCGTGCTTTCATTGTTGCTGCTGGGTTTCAAGAGTGGCTCCAAATCTGCTTCCACACAGGTTTCCGTGGTACATATCTTGCTCCTCTCAGCCTGGACAGCCATGGGACTCTACAGTGCTCGCAATATCCCCATTTATGCGCTGCTGGTTGCCCCTATCCTTGCAGAAATATTAGGAAACAATCTTAGAGTCGGGTTAAAATCAAGATGGTTCGTGCAATTTAACCGGCGTCTGTCCACCGTCGAAGCTTCCTTACGGGGAGGCGTTTGGCTTATCCTGGGCGTGATTTTCATTACCCTCGCGCTTATGGGCGGAGCGCGCCTGGACTACGACAAGCAGGGAAACGGCTACGATCCGGCCGTCTTCCCGGTTGAGGCTGTCGATTGGCTCGAGGGGAACCCACCCGAAGGGAATGGTTTCAATTACTTCCCCTGGGGTGGCTATCTGCTCTACCGCTCCTGGCCTGAACGTACTGTCTTCATCGATGGTCAGACTGATTTCTATGGGGAAGCTCTCACCCGCCAATACGAGCAGGCCATCACGTTATCGGGGGATTGGGAAGTCATCCTGGATCAGTACCAGGTGGAGTGGGTCATCATGCCCACCGGTTCAGCCCTGGTAAGAGCGCTCAGCAGCGATACCAATTGGGGGGTGGTCTATCAAGATCCCACCGCGGCAATTTTCATAAAAAGACAACCACAGAGGTCGGGCTTTATATTTTTTAGGACGCTGATTGACGCGAAAATCGCGGATAAACATGGATAATTATCCTTCTGTTGATCTGAA
>JACUUU010000250.1 GCA_014859065.1 Anaerolineales bacterium | reverse complement strand
AGGGGGTGGTATTGCCATGCTCATCGACCCCAGTGGTCAGATGATGGGGCTGCCAACTGATATGCTGGATGGACTGCCTATCACAAATTTCATCCTGCCCGGGTTATTCTTGATCCTGGTTATGGGAATTGCTCCGATGGTGATCACCTATAGTCTACGGAAATGTCTGCCCTGGGCATGGATTGCGGCGCTGATCCTGGGCATCACCCTGATCCTGTGGATTTGTCTGCAAATATATCTTTGGGGAGATCCCGTCACGATTCAATACATTTATCTGGTTTGGGGACTGCTCATCGCAGGTTTATCCCTGCTACCACAAGTTCGCAAAAGGAGTTCATCATGAACGCCACCAGTTCAACCGGTTCTGAAAATACCATCCGCTGTGAAACATGTCTAATGCGTAAAAAAGCCGAGGCAAAACCAAGATCATTTATGGCGCGCTTGTGGCGCTGGCATACCCGCTGGTGCCCCGGTTGGAAAGCTTATCAAGTACATCTGGCGCATGAAGCACAAAAATAAACCAGGCTGGCACCTGAGCCGCTGAGATCGCAGCAATTCGGCTGGAAACTCAAAAAACTCGATACATGGATATATTGTAAAATTCATCTGTCGATCCATTGGTACTTTTTATCATGGGCAAGGAGAGCGTGTGTATGGATGAAACCTTCGATTTCGTTGTCATCGGTTCAGGGTTTGGGGGCAGTGTTTCCGCTATGCGCCTCACCGAAAAAGGCTATCGCGTCCTGGTGCTCGAACGGGGAAAACGGTATGATGATCAAGACTTTGCATCAACCAACTGGTTGGTCTGGAAATACCTGTGGGCGCCAGCTCTGCGATGTTTCGGCATCCTGCAAATCAGCCCTTTTCGGGATGTCTTCGTCTTGCATGGTAGTGGTGTAGGGGGAGGCAGCCTGGGCTATGCCAACGTTCTTATGCAGCCGGATGATGCCCTTTTCGCCGCTCCTGCCTGGAACCATCTCGCCGACTGGAAAAACATTCTTCAACCCTACTACGAGACTGCGCGCCGGATGTTGGGGGTGACCGAAAATCCGTATTTATGGCCTGCCGACCACACCATCAAGAAACTATCACAAGAGATGGGAACGGGTGAAACCTTCCACCCCACCCAGGTTGGTGTCTATTTCTCAAAGGATGGCAAAGAACAGCAGGACGACATCGACCCATATTTCAATGGAGACGGCCCACCCCGCAGGGCCTGTAACTACTGCGGTGGCTGTATGGTGGGCTGCCGCTACAATGCCAAGAACACCCTGGTGAAGAACTATCTGTATTTCGCGGAGAAATGGGGCGCTGAGGTACGCCCAGAGGCTGAAGTGTCCAACATTAAGCCCTTACCATCAGGCGAAAAAGATGGCGCCAGATATGAAGTGATCTACCGCAAGCCAACTTCCTGGTTATTCAAACCTGCACACCGCGTACGCGCTCGCAGCGTTGTTCTCTCTGCTGGATCTCTGGGAACCCTCAAATTGCTCTTCCGCTGCAGAGATGTAGATGCATCCCTGCCAAAGCTCTCCCAGCGCCTGGGAGAGATGGTGCGCACGAACAGTGAATCCCTACTGGGAGTCACCAACCGCAGCCGGGAGACGAACTATTCCAAAGGCATCGCCATCACTTCCATTTTCAAACCTGATCAAGTGACCGCTATCGAACCGGTACGCTACTCGTCCGGTTCGTCATTGATGAAATTCTTAGCCAGCCCGCTGGTCTCCCCTGGGGGTAGTATACCGGCAAGAGTGTTGCGCACCCTAGGACAAGTTGTCCTGCATCCCATCGACTTCATCCGAGCTTTCATACTGCCTGGTTGGGCAGATCGCACGACCATTTTGTTGGTGATGCAAACCGAAGATAACCGCCTGCGCCTGCGCTTTGGACGCCATCCATTTACCCTGTTTCGCCGTGGGCTGGTTTCACTTCCCGATGAAGAGAAGGCAGTGCCTCCCTCTATTGAAATTGGTCACCATATAGTGCGCAAATTTGCACAGAAAACTTGTGGTATTCCGGCTGGCTCGGTCATGGAAGGTTTACTGAATATCCCTTTGACAGCCCACATCCTGGGTGGTTGCCCTTTCGGAAATGACGATCAGGAAGGCGTTGTTGATTTGGACTGCCAGATCCACAACTACCCCGGGTTGTATGTGGTTGACGGATCCATCGTGCCCGCAAACCCTGGCATCAACCCCAGCTTGACCATCACTGCCCTGGCTGAATACGCCATGAGTCGCATGCCGCCCAAAAAGGGGTCACCGGAAACACAACCGTTAGGAACCATAGCTACTGCCTAATGTTCTGTCAAACCTGAATCGATGATTATAAATTTACTGAGACAGAACACTTTAGGCTTTGTCAAGCAATAAAAGGCTGGCATGAAACCATACTCTTAGCCTTAACAAAGCACTAGTGATCGATCATCAAATAATCTGAGATCACACAACCCGCTTCATAACTAGCAGGGATTCCCCCTGGCGGGTTAATGTTTCAGCCAGCCTGGCTAAACCCTTCACCTTACGGAAATAACGCGGCATCTCCTCTTCTGCAATCACTCCAAACCCAAACCTTTCATACAACCCTTTAAGGCTTGAACGGCACATCAAATACAGGTCCCCTTCATGCAAGCGCAATAAAGCCTCAATGATCGCCCCCGCTACACCTTTCCCTCTCCACGATCTTCTAACAGCGATGCTTGCCATTTCCCAGCAACCATCCCGGTGAGGCTTGATTTGACCGCAGCCTATCACTTCTCCAGTCGGCGAGCATGCGACCACAAAACGCTTCCAATCCAGGTTCGAGGGGTTGATGTGACCTGCGATTACCAGATAACGGATCGCGCCCACATCCGCTCGTGTTGCCTGGCGTATGGTGATTGATTTATCCAATATTCTCCAGGTTCATTGGTTCTTCAACAAATCTTCGAGGATAGTACGGGCTAATTGTGGGTCTGCCTTACCTCGGGATTTCTTCATCACCTGCCCAACGAACCAACCAATAAGCGTAACTTTTCCACCCTGATATGCGGCAACCTGTTCGGGGTTTTCTGCCAAGACCTCAACAGACAGCGACCGAATTGCTTCATCATCTGAAACCCTGGCTAAGCCTTCTTCCTGGACGATATCAACCGGTGAGCGGCCACTGTCCTCCACTTTTTCCAGCAAACTCTTGCCGGTTGAGATATTTATGGACCCATCGTCAACCATTTTGATGATCTCACCCAGGTAATGCGGTTTGAGCTGCATATCCCCTGCCGAAAGTCCGCGTTCGTTGACCATACGCAGCACGTCGTTCATCAACCAGTTGGACACCCGCTTAGGGTCACTGGAGTATGCCCTCACAGCTGCTTCAAAATAATCCGATAGGCTGCGCTCGGAGGTGAGGATATCAGCATCGTATTCAGGTATGCCGTACTGTTCAACGAATCGCCGCCGGCGTTCCAAAGGCAGCTCTGGTAGAGCTGACAGAATGCGTTCCTGCCATTCGGCATCGATGTTTAAAGGAAGCAGGTCTGGCTCGTGGAAGTAACGATAATCAGCTTCGGTCTCTTTCGAGCGCATTTTGCGCAGGATTCCACGGTCCTCATCCCATTCCAGGGTCCAGGGCTGAATTTCCCGACCAGCTTTCACCTCCCGAACCTGGCGTTCGATCTCCGTCTGGATTGCATCTCGAACTGCCACTATCGAATTGACATTCTTGATCTCAGTTTTCGGATTTAGGTAGGCGACCCCTTTCGGCCGGATGGACACATTGGCATCACAGCGAAGATGCGCCTTCTCCATATCAGCCTCGGACACATTTAACCATCGCAGCAACTGCCGTAAACGAATGAGGTACTGGGCAGCCTCTTCTGCCGAGCGCAAATCCGGGCCGGTTACCATCTCCACTAATGGAACCCCACAGCGGTTGAAATCGATCAACCTGTGCCCATTTTCGTTCTTTGTCTTGCCGGCATCCTCCTCAATATGCAGTTTGGTAATATTCACCCGTCGTAGAGAACCATCTGGCATCGGCAGCTCGAGATAACCACCTGTCGCCAGGGGCATATCGAATTGAGAAATTTGGTACCCTTTAGGCAGGTCAGGATAGAAGTAATTTTTGCGGTCAAAATAAGACCGCGGTTGGATCTCAGCTTGCATTGCCGCGGCCAGTAGAACCGCTTTCTCGACCACAGCGCGATTAAGCACTGGCAGCACTCCGGGAAGACCAGAGCACACCGGGCAGATGTTGGTATTCGGGGGTTCATTCCACGAATCTGCCTTGCAGGGACAGAACACTTTGCTGATTGTATTTAACTGGATGTGAGTTTCAAGCCCAATAATGGCTTCGTACTCATTCGTCTTGTCAGTCATATATGGCTCCAAGGACATGAACAGGCTTAGTGTTCTGTCAAACCTGAATCGATGATTATAAATTTACTGAGACAGAACACTTTAGGCTTTGTCAAGCGATAAAAGGCTTGACATGGAACCATACTTTTAGCCTTGACAAAGCACTTAGTCATTACTCGAAGATGAAATAACTCCAACCGTCAAAAGTTATCTCATCGGAAAATTGCCCGTACGGATTTTATTCCTGCTTTTCTTTGCTGTTTTGCTGCGCCTCAAGGTATTCGCCCAATCGTTTGCTCAAACTGATCAATTCAGAAGGGATCATAATTATCGTGGTGGTATTATTCTCAGCACCGATCTCGGTGATCATCTGCATACGCCGCAGCTCCAGTCCAATCGGGTTTTCCATAATCAACCGCGAGGCATCCACCAGGTTCTGTGAAGATTCCAGCTCTGCCTCAGCTTTGATCAAGCGTGCCCTTTTTTCTCGTGAAGCTTCGGCCTCCCGCGCCATGGCGCGCTGCATCCCCATGGGTATCTCGACATCTTTCATCTCGATCATCTCAATTTTGATGCCCCATGGGTCAGTGGCTTTATCAACCTGTTGCAGCAAAGTGACATTGATCTGATCGCGTTCCTTGAGCACCTCATCCAGGTTGTGCTGACCAATAATATTGCGCAAGCTGGTCTGCGCTACCTGGTATACCGCCGTGCGATAGTCAGAAACAGAGACAACCGCCCGGTTTGGATGCGATATCCGATACCACAGCACCGCATTCACCTTGATGGATACACTATCTTTGGTAATGGCTTCTTGCGGCTCGACATCTACTGTCACAGTGCGCATATCGACGATCTGGAAACTCTCTAAGAATGGTAGGATAATGAACACCCCAGGCCCACGCACTGCAGCGTAGCGGCCTAAAAAGAAGACCACCACCCTTTCATACTCTTTGGCAATGTGGATGATCACGATTCACTCCTTTATGTAAAAATCTGAAAACAATTTTCCCTCAAGGTAGTCAGGAAAAGAATAAATGCCAGTTACTTGAAGATAACATCTTTCGGGATATTTCGCCCAGCTTCGAGCCAGGCTTATGCGTATATAAACCTCATTAGATAGAAATAAACCTGTTAAGGCATTTCCTATCTTTTGATAGGG
>JACUUU010000249.1 GCA_014859065.1 Anaerolineales bacterium | reverse complement strand
CTATCGGAACTGAAGATGAGAACCGGATGGCGGTCCAGGTCATCAGAGAATTTCTCGAACAATAACCTCTACCAAAGCTTACAAGGAGATACCCATGGCAAAGATAAAAGCGGTTTTTTTCGACCAAGATGGGGTTATTATAGATACCGAAAAAGACGGGCATCGCGTTGCCTTCAACAAGACTTTTCAGGAATTTGGATACAACTTTGAATGGAGTGTAGAAAAGTATCACGAACTGCTCCAGGTTGCTGGAGGGAAAGAAAGGATGCGCCATTACCTCCATACCGATGGTTTTGGTGTCGATGTCAAACCTGAAGAAGAAGACGATTTGATTAAAGCAATGCACAAACGCAAGACAGCCATCTTCATCGACCTTATCGAGAGTGGCAAACTCCCACTACGGCCTGGTGTAAGGCGGTTCATGAAAGAGGCGATGGACCTGGGCTTAATTTTAGGCGTGTGCACTACTTCGAACGAAAGGTCTGCTCATGCAGTTGCCTACCAAATTCTCAAGGACATTGACTTCAATTTCGTGTTAGCTGGAGACATAGTCAGTAAGAAAAAGCCTGACCCAGCTATTTACAATCTTGGTCTGGAGCGTGCCAAAGTGCTCCCCGAGGAGGTGATTGTCATTGAAGATTCTCGCAATGGTGTATTGGCAGCCAAAGCTGCCAGCATGCATGTGGTAGCCACCACCAACTTCTACACAGAACGTGAAGACCTAAGTGATGCTGACATCATCGTGACCTCTTTAGGTGATCCAGATGGAGAAAAAGGCGTTTTAACCGCCGGCGGTGAAGGTCTTGATTACAATGGTGTTCTGCATGTCAGAGATTTGGTGGAATATTTTTCACAATAGGATGCATTTGAGACCAATATCTAAAGTGCAAATTTCCGAATCTCCCTATTCCATCACACCTGGTTACAACCCACCCAGGGATGGAATAATTGCCGGATCATAGAACCATATCCATAGGGCACCTCTTCCACTGAGAGGTGCCCTATCTATCTGCTTTGTGCCATTTAACACAATCGTCTTGACAAATCAAACAATAACGGTGTATAATCCTATAGACGTATAGACATCTATATTTAATTTTTGTGCAAATCGTGGATAATTGAATTTAACCTAATTCTCAAAACATATTCAAAATGAACATCTCGAATTTGGTTGGCGTGCCATTATATATAAAAATTAAAGAATCAATCCGCGAGGATATCAAGAAAGGTGTCTTAAAACGGGGGGAGAAGCTGAAATCTGAAGATGAATTAGCTCAAATTTTCGGCGTCAGCCGCATGACAGTCAGGCAGGGAATCAGCGATCTTATCGACGAAGGGTTGCTCTACCGCCGCCATGGCGTGGGAACTTTTGTAGCCCACCAGCACCTTGAGCGCGATCACAGCCGGTTAACCAACTTCTTCGAAATATCCAAACGCGATGGTATTGAAGTCAATGAAAACCTCTTGGGGTTGGAAGTCATGCCGGCAAAACCCAAAATCGCGAAAGCCTTGGATCTAGGAGAAGGTGACCTGGTTATATGTCTGCGGACTTTGCGCTATACAGAAAATGTCCCCGTTACCATTCATGAAGCCTACCTGCCCCATAAACTCTTTTCCCAACTGTTGCAACAGGATTTAAAAGTTGAGACCAAGAACCTCTGGGCTTTTTATGAAAAATGCGGCTACCGGGTAAAAAAGGCAGTCCAAAGGCTGGAGGCACGCCAGGCAAATGAAGAACAGGCAACTATTCTGGAAATAGAAGAAGGTGCACCGATCCTGTTCAAAGAACGGACAATTTATGCTGATAATGGTGCTCCAATAGAATTCCTATATTGTTACAACCGCGGTGATATGTATTCACTAACCGTGACGTTAAATCGTTGAGTGGTTTTTCGTTTCGGTTTGGATGCAAATGGCAAATCCAAGAGCTGCGCATGACAATTGGCAGCTGTTGAAAAGGATAAGATCACAAGTCTCCTTGATCTCAAATGTCAAGGAGATAAAAATATGAAGGGAAGAGAATTATGACAAAAAGCATTGTTGAAAAACTGGTGGACACGCACCCCGATTTAGAGGTGTGGTGGGATTCCTCGCCCCTTGTTTTTGAACGCTGGGTCCAAAAGATGCTGACAGCCTCTGATAATTCCAGGAAAGATATCCTGGAGGAACAGCTTCGTCGCTTGTACAACGCTGATGACCCAGCCAACAGCTTATTTCGAGGCTGCACGACAAACCCACCTCTCTCGTGGGAGGTCGTAAAAAGCGACCCGGCATACTGGGGTGAATTTGTAGATGATTTGGTGCTCTCCCATCCAGATTTTAACTATCAGGAAATTGCCTGGTTGACCTATAAGGAGATTGTAAAACGCGGCGCTGAGATGTATATGCCTATCCATAAAGCCTCTCATTCTCGCTTCGGTTGGATATCAGGGCAGCTTAATCCCCGCCTCTTCACCGAGATAGATCAAATGGTTCATGACGCCAAGGAACTGAGTTCACTCAGCCCAAACCTGATGATCAAAGTGCCTGCAAGTATGCAAGGTGTCGAAGTAGTTAAACAATTAACCGCCTTGGGCATATCAACAAACACCACTACCTGTTTTACTCTTCCTCAGATCATGGCAGTAGCAAATGCAGCTATGGAAGGTATCCAACTCGCCAACAAGAATGGTGTGAAGTTAGATAATTGGAGGGCTGTCATTACTATGATGATTGGTCGCCTCACAGAACGACCTGTCCTTGATTTACAAGCCAACAGGCGCAACATCAAACTGAGCTGGCAAGATAAACACTGGTTCGGTATTGCTGTCTTCCGCCGGGCGTACAAACTGCTTACCGAGGGTGGTTACGCCAGTAAATTGCTGGCTTGTTCGATGAGAGATGGCCCTATCGTTGCTGGCAAACCGAGGTTCTGGGACGTTGAAAAAATCGCCGGCGGTGCTATTGTCTATACCTGCCCACCTTACGTTTTAGAGCCATTGTTTGAAATTGGTGAAGGTCTCGATCTAAAAGCTGAAATTGAGGAAGAGTTCCCTCAATCTGTCCTGGACAAGATGAGTAAGATTCCGTACTGTATCCAGGCATACGATCCTAATGGTCTGGAATTGGAACAGTTCAACGATCATCCAGCTACCATTGATACCGTCGAGGCTTTCTCAAAGGCATTCAAAGGCATGGAAGATTTTGTCAAAGAACGCATCACAACCATAAAAGGACAGCCTGAGCTGACGTAACTCATGACAAACGAAAACTTTACTGATCGTGATTATCAAACTGCCAACAGCCTGCGTATTTTGGCTGCTGACATGGTCCAAGAGGCGAATTCCGGCCATCCAGGGTTACCGTTAGGCACAGCGGATATCGTTACCGTATTATGGACACGCTACATGGTGAACAATCCGGCTGATCCAAACTGGTTCAACCGAGATCGCTTTGTTCTATCCGCTGGGCATGGTTCAGCCCTTTTATATGCCCTTCTTCATCTCAGTGGATATCCACTTAGTTTGGAGGAATTAAAGAACTTCCGGCAATGGGGCAGCCATACCGCTGGTCATCCTGAGTATGAGCCCGAAATTGGCATTGAAACCACAACCGGGCCACTAGGACAAGGTTTTGGAAATGCGGTGGGTATCGCATTAGCCGAACAGCTGCTGGCAGCGCGCTTCAATAAACCTGGATTCCCAATCATCAACCACTTCACCTACGTCCTGGCATCGGATGGAGATTTGATGGAGGGCATCTCCCACGAGACAGCTTCGCTTGCCGGTCACCTGGGTTTAAGCCGCCTGATCGTCTTCTATGACGATAATGGGATTACCATCGATGGTTCCACCGATTTAGCTTTCTCTGAAGATGTGGTAAAACGCTTTGAAGCCTATAACTGGCATACCCAACAAGTGGACGGGCACAATATGGCTGAAATCAGTGCAGCCATCCGCAACGCCAAAAATGAGACCGAAAGGCCTTCTCTGATCGCCTGCAAGACACATATCGGCTACGGCAGCCCGCGCCAGGATACAGCTAAGGTGCATGGTGCCCCGTTAGGAGAGGAGGGATTGAATAAGACAAAGGAACACTTTGCCTGGCCTGTTGATAAAAAATTCTATATTCCTGAGGAGGCGCGCGCATCGTTTGCGCAGGTAAAAACCAGAGGGTCTGAGAGCCAAACAGAATGGGAGAACCTATTTGCAAAGTACCGCTCCTCCCACCCAGATTTAGCTGAACAGCTAGACCAGATCAGCACTGGAGAGCTTCCGTTAGATATAAGCAGTTTACTGCCCACATTCTCGGAAGAAAAACCACTCGCAACCAGGGTCGCTTCAGGAAAAGTGTTGGAAGCCCTATCCAGTCAAATTCCAAGCCTGGTAGGCGGTTCAGCTGACTTAACCCCCAGCAATAATACAAAACCGTCCGAGGCAAAATTCATCCAACGTCAGGATTTCTCCGGTTCTTACATCCATTTTGGTGTGAGAGAACATGGTATGGCGGCTGTTATGAACGGTCTCGCTCTCCATAACCTGCGACCTTATGGAGGCACATTCCTGGTATTTTCGGACTATATGCGCCCATCCATCCGCCTGGCAGCCATGATGGGTTTACCCGTTATCTACATTTTTACCCACGACAGCATTGGCCTTGGCGAAGATGGTCCCACTCACCAACCCGTCGAGCATATCCTCTCATTACGGGCGATACCAAATCTGGTCGTGATCAGACCAGCAGATGCCAATGAGACTTCCGCGGCATGGAAAGTTGCAATCGAACGTAAGAGTGGGCCAACCGCTTTGCTCCTCTCGCGTCAGGGTCTCCCAGTGATCACACCTGTAGATGATGGGCTGGCAAAGGGTGCCTATGTGCTCAAAGACACGGATGGCAAAGGACCTGATATCGTTCTTATTGCCACAGGATCCGAGGTAGCCCTTGCTCTAGAAGCCCAAAAGGAGTTGAGTGCTGATAATATCGCCTGCCGGGTAGTCTCGATGCCCAGTTGGGAATTGTTTGCAGCCCAATCAGCAGAATATCAGAAATCCGTTCTGCCACCTGACATACCTCGCCTGGCAATTGAAGCTGGTGTCACTTTAGCTTGGAACCAGCAGCTCTATCCCAATGGCAGCATCAATTCAAACGGCGTAATCGGGATAGATCGCTTTGGTGCCTCCGCACCGTACAAAGTGCTTTTTGAACAATTCGGTTTTTCCACAGAAAATATCATTCGAACAGCAAAAAGATTGCTTCAAAATGTCTGAGAAATTACACGGTAGCCAATTTATTTGCCCAAAACTATCGTTTCTCATAATATCTACCAGAAAATAAGTGGCAACAGGATTTTGCCTAAACCTAATCAGGAGTAAATGTTAATGAAACCAATCAATGAGTATTACGTCCCATGGGTCAAGGGGATCAAGATGTACATCTCGTCTCACATCGAACTCGCCTGGCGCCAACCCGAACTTCACCGCATGATGTCCAATGAAAACCCCCTCGAACCCTCGCCCAAGGTGCAGGATG
>JACUUU010000248.1 GCA_014859065.1 Anaerolineales bacterium | reverse complement strand
TAGGTAGTCGCCCAAATACTGGTTTCGGGCGGATCTCTTAATGTTTTTTTTGCGCAGCTGATTTATATCTGCCAACCTTTCCTTAAAAACAGCTTGCCGCCTGGTCATTTTCAGATGCTGGCTGACGTTTTGGAAGACAATGATAAGGCAATGGCCTTTGGCGCATACTTGCGGGAGGGGGAGAACTCATGACACTTGTGCACATAATCGGTTTGGCATTTGTGATCGCATTCTTGATACTGATTCTGGTATATTCCACAGGTGATCGTAAAATCCCAATCGAATCATTTCGGGAGATTGAACCATTCAAAAGATTGAAAAAAGAATTGGGGCGGGCGGTTGAGACTGGTAGTCGATTGCATTTAAGTATGGGTAGAGGAAGCACTCTCGGTACACAGAGTTCTATCGGATTTATGAGTTTGAGCACGCTAGCCAGTATCAGTAAAATTACAACACCAAGCGATCGGCCGCCAATAGTCAGCGCAGGTGAGGGAGCCTGGACGATCTTATCGCAGGATACGATGCGCGCTGTTGATGAGGCGATCGATATCCCCTTTGACCCATCTCGAGGGCGATTAACAGGCTTGTCCCCGTTTCCATTTGCTGCAGGTGCCGCAGACATTGCCTTGCACGAAGGAGTCCGGACAAATGTGTTGGTGGGGAATTTCGGGGCAGAGCTGGCATTAATTACGGAATCTGGTGAGCGGGTTGGTAGTTTGAATATTGGGGGAACAGATAGTATTCCTGGTCAGGCGATTATGTTTACCGCTGCACAAGAGCCCTTAATAGGAGAAGAAGTGTTTGCCGGGGGTGCGTATATGGGTGCAGGTGACACACATGTTGCCAGCTTACGCGCCCAAGACGTAATACGGTGGTCGGTAATCGTCTTGGTTGTTGTTGGTGCAGTGCTTAAACTGGTAGGTATCTTATGAGAGCACCAATATCCGTTGGTTTTGCCATATTTGCAGGATTGGTTGTTTTGCTCGGTTACTTTTTCCCGAGCGGGATACTGCAAAACCTGCGTCAGTTGTTGGTTGAGTGGGCTGGTATCTTAGCGGCAGTCGCGCTTTTAGTGGGCATCTCTAACCTGTATTATGTGCATTGGTTGAAAATAAGCTCTGGACATGTGGACAGATTCTACAGCATTGTTCTGGTAGTCTCGCTGACAGTCACAATTATCCTGGTCGGTTGGTTTGGACCTGTTCATCGTGTATCAATGTGGATTTTCAATTACATTCAGGTGCCGATTGAAAGTAGTTTTATGGCACTATTGGCTGTGATCCTGGTTTATCTCATTATCCGGATGTTGAGGCGCCGGTTTGACCATTTTGCATTCATCTTTACTATCACAGCAGTTATTACCCTAGCTGCCAGCAGCCTTTTACTGCAAGAGACCACTATCTTAGGAGACTTGCGTACCTGGATCAGCCAGGTACCGGCTGTAGCTGGGGCACGGGGCATATTAATTGGAGTGGTTTTGGGAATCATTTCTACAGGATTGCGAATATTGATTGGATCGGATCGCCCATATGATGGCTAATCAGATGGATGAATTAATTTGCCCCCATTGTGGAACCCCAAACCCGCCAGATGTGGAGGTTTGCCAGGTATGTCAGAGGAGATTTCCTCAGGAGAACTCCCAAGAGGAAAAAGAGCCTGATTTCCCAGCAGATCAAGAAGAAGGGCAGGATTCAGAGAGCAGGTGGGAGTTAGATAATGCTTTCCTGAGAGCTTTAGAAGGCATTGAATCCATAACAAATGTTTCCGAGAAAGGTGTGGAAGAAGCAGCTGCTGAGGGGAGCGAAGAACGTATCGCTGATTCTGGTGAAGAAAAGCAAGACAGCGCTTCAGAAGAGTTCGAATCCGGCGATGCGCTCCCTGATTGGCTAACAAGTCTTGCAGAAATGGAATTCGGTGAGCAGGGGATAGGTACCACTGAGGAGTCTGGTGAAGAAGATGCGGTATCGGGAATAAGATCCCATCAGGCAGAGGGGGAATTCTCAGATTTGCTATCAACTTCAGGAGAAGATGTCCTTGATGAGCAAAAGGAAGCCGATGAAACGGAGGAGGCAGTCGAGGATAAATCTGAACTTGAGCCAGCGGAACTACCGGATTGGTTAGCGGCGATAAAACCGATTGAATACACTCCTCCAGCTATTCAGTTGGAGACACTTCCGGATGAACATTTGGAAAGTGGAGGACCTCTGGCAGGGATTTGGGGTGCACTGCAACCCGAGGCAGACCTTGCTGGTGAAGGTGAACCAAGAGGGAGTTCAGTGGTTTTATCAGTATCAGACAACCACCGTGTCCATGCCGACCTGCTGCAAGGAATGCTGCAAGAAAGCGAAAAGCCGAGTCCTTTACCCGAGAGTAAAGGAGACTCTTCACATACACCTATCCGATGGGTTATTGCCATTATCCTGATACTCAGTATCATCTGGTCGTTGATTGATAACAGCAATTCCCAAAGTCCCCGCTCGCTCGCTGCACCTCCTGAAGTGATATCTGTTTTTAATGTGATTAATAGATTATCGGCACAGGATCGTGTGTTAGTTGCGTTTGAATTCGAGCCCGGAATTTCCCCGGAATTGGATGCAGCAGCAGCACCAATTATTGATCACCTGTTGCTCAGAGACGCATACCTAACTTTGGTTTCCACTTCACCTACTGGCCCTCTATTGGCTGAGCGATTCTTAGCCTCAACACAAAGTGACCATTCAATCTCAAAAAACACAGATTATGTAAATCTTGGATTTATCCCAGCCGGAACTGCCGGGTTGATCAGTTTTTCTCAAAGCCCTCAACGGACCCTTCCATTTACCATCGAGAGTGAGCTAGCCTGGAGCAGCTTAGATCGCGATGCTGTTCTGCCTCTTCAGGGAATCTATGGTGTTGCAGATTATGCAATGGTTGTGGTGATTGTCGACCAACCAGATGTTGCGCGTGCCTGGATAGAACAAGTGTTGCCTTATCTGCAGGAAAAATTGCCAGCTATTCCTTTGGTTATGATTACCAGCGCGCAATCTGAACCATTGATTCGACCTTATTACGAAGCGATACCAAAACAGGTACAGGGTATGGTAACCAGTCTGGCTGGAGGGACAAGTTACGCAAATCTGATCGGACGTGATAGTATCGCGATGGGTTATTGGAGGGCATTTGATGCAGGGTTAATCGTGGCTGCTTTGCTCATATTAGTTGGAGGAGTAATTATTGTATCTTTTAACTTCTATGTCCAACATAAAAAAGAGAGCGGAGAAACCTCAGAATGACTTTTGCTGAGCTGGGTTTAGCAGATTTAATCGGAATAGCATTGGGGTTTATCTTTACTCTGCTTGTCTTCAGCTACATTCTGGGAGATAATCCACTCTTTCGGTTTACGGTCTACCTATTTATTGGGATCAGTTCCGGATTCATCGCGATCATTACAATTTACAACGTGCTCTTGCCGCGATTGGTCATTCCCTTAATCTATGCGAATCCAAGTGAAAGGCTTTTGGGTTTAATCCCACTGGCTTTGAGTGGGCTGCTCTTATTGAAAGTGTCGCCAAGATTAGCTCGCTGGGGTAGTCCAGCGATGGCATACCTGGTTGGAGTTGGAGCCGCAACGGCAATAGGTGGCGGAATGTTAGGGACTCTATTCCCTCAAGTAGGAGCGTCGATAAATTTATTTGACATAAGCGCAATACAGGAAAGTGGGGCTAACCTGATAGGGCAGCTGGTTAATGGGATCGTCATATTGGTTGGTACAGTGACTACGTTAGCTTTTTTCCATTTTGGTGCCCGTAAATCAGCTGATCAAGCTGGTCTGGCTCAATCCTGGATAGATAACATGAGTCAATTGGGAAGGATATTTATCGCAGTCACGTTAGGGGTGTTATTTGCGGGAGTTTATTCTGCTGCCTTGATTGCTATGGTGGAACGCTTAAATTTTCTGGTGGATTTCGTTAGATCATTATTGACAGTGTTTATATCAATGTAGAATTCTCTGATGACTACTTCAACTGTTTATTCTGAATCTCTCTTAGTAATCGATGTTGATGATGACATAACTCGCACCATCCTTTTTGATGTGGTTGGCGGCTTGTATCGTTTTGTTTCAGCAGGCACATCTACGACTACCTTATTGAGACCTTCTGCAGACATTGGTGAAGGTATTTTCTCGGCAATCGAACAGCTCCAGTCCCTAACGGGGAGGAGTCTGCTTGGACCTGACGATAACTTGATAATACCCAGTCAAGAGGATGGTTCCGGTGTGGATAAATTGGCGATCACATTTTCTGCTGGCCCCCTTTTGCGGGTAGTTGCAGTTGGTCTGATTGAGGATGTTTCCTTAGAAAGTGCCTGCAACCTGGTGTCCTCAACATATACAGAGATCATCGAAAAAATTAGCCTGAGCGATCAGCTTAAACAGGAAGCCAGGATCGATGCGATAATCCGGGCGCGGCCTGAAGTCATTGTGATAGCTGGAGGAACGGAAGGAGGGGCATGGCAATCAGTGCTGAACCTGCTTGAGACGGTTGGCTTAGCTTGTTTTCTCTATCCTGGTCAGCGTCCAGAGGTGTTGTATGTTGGCAACCAAGCTTTGCTTGAAGAATGTAAATCATTATTGGATCCCCATGTTTCTTTACATCAGGCTTCAAATGTGCGTCCAACCCTTGAACGTGAGCATATTAGCCCAGCGCAAGAAAGTTTAGCTGCAATCTATCGGACGGTCAGTCTGCAGCGCATAACCGGATTACAAGAACTTGATCACCTGGCAGAAGGACAACTCGTACCCACTGCCACTGGGTTTGGACGCGTGATTGCTTTTCTTAGCAATGTTTACAATGGATCTAAAGGTGTATTAGGAATTGATGTAGGGGTATCAACCGCTACAACCGCGACTGCATTTAAAGGCGATATGGTACTGAACGTTTATCCTTGGATGAAAAAAACAAATGGGGTCAGGGATTTGATGAATCATGTAGGCATGTGGGAGATTATGAGATGGCTGCCGATGGAAATCGGTGAAGACAGGACACGTGATTACCTATATAACAAATCGATTTTCCCAAGCGGTATCGCGGTTACTGATGAAGAGATGGCAATTGAGCTTGCATTGACGCGCCAGATCATCAGAAACGCGATATTAGAAGCGATACCGGGCATGCCGGCGGGAATAAAGGTGGAGTATGGGGAACAGCTTCCCTGGTTCGAACCAATTGTTGTATCGGGGAAGATGTTGTCAAAATTGCCGACTTATGCGCATGTTTTTCTTATTCTTCTGGATGCTTTACAGCCGTCGGGAGTAACCACGTTTGTGTTAGATCAAAATAACTTGACTGCATCGCTGGGTGCCTCAGCAGCGATCAACCCCTTGATGGTCGTTCAGGTCATTGAATCAAACGCATTTGTGAACCTGGGATCAGTGATCTCGCCGATCGCTGATGTCCGGCGCGGAACCCCGGTCTTGCGCGTCCACATGACGACCGAAACAGGAGAAGAGGTAAGCGTTGATGTAAAGCAGGGAGACCTGGAAATTCTACCGCTTCCTCGAGG
>JACUUU010000247.1 GCA_014859065.1 Anaerolineales bacterium | reverse complement strand
CTCACCATTCTGCACAGCCAGGGACATGGTCTGGGGGTCAGCAAAATAGCGAATAATGATCTGATCGACCTGTGGTTTCAGATCGCCGTTGTAGTAAGGGTTCGGCTCGAGCACGACCTGTTCTGCATATGTCACCTGGCTGATAAACCAGGGTCCAACGCCATAAATGGGTGCTTCGGGGAAGAGGACACACTCGTCGGCTGAGAAGATGTCCGGGTGTGCCGGGATATATGTAGCGCTTGCCATTATCTGGCTAAAGAAACCGACTGGTGTCTTGAGGGTGAAGACCAAAGTCTCATCATCAGGAGCTTCAATGCTCTGAACGTATGGAGTTGTCAGTGCGCTGGCGACTCCGTTAGGGCAGGTTTCACCAGTCCCAATAGTCAGTAAACGGTTGAGCTGCTCTGCGTACGTTGGGGCGGTGAGTTCCAAACCATCGGCAAACTGGATCCCGGGGCGCAGCTTGAAGGTGTAAACCAAGCCGTCTTCAGAGATTTCTGGCAAGTCAACTGCCAGACCAGTTTGCAGATCTGCCGTACCTGGTGCCCATTTGAGTAAGCCCTCACCGGTGTTCTTGATTAACTCCCAGTCATGCACGGCATAAGCATCTGCTGGATCGAGGCTGGAAATGGCATCGGTAGTTCCGATGATTACCGTGACTTTCTCCTCGACGGGAGGTGCGGTGGGCTCTCCCACAGGTTCGGTGGGTTGTTCCACAATTTCGGTAGGTTCAGCCCTTTCTTCAGTTGGCTCAGGGGTCTCTGTGGCTGAAGGCACGCAAGCCCCGAGCACCATGCTCAGCATGATGATCAGGGTAAAGAACTTGAACAAGGTCGAGTGTTTCATATTCTTCTCCTTTTAACGAAAAGCCTTCTAATAATTAGTTTTGACTATTGGAGATTAAGGTAAAAGACAGCAATTATAGATTTTCACCTCCTTTTGAATTGAGGACCCCTTTATCGGTTAGTTTGATTATACTACCAGCATAGAAAAAGGAATAAGCAATTAATTCACTGGCTTGAGGATTTATGTGCGTAAACGATCAAATAAGAAATAAGGTTTTCGCCAAACAATCCTCGCCAGCCTCTACCCGGAAATTTATCCCTAATAGAAAGAGTTAATTTTAATCTTAAGATTTTATCCTGATATGCTCATATTGTGCTAATATATGTGCATTCTATTAGCCCCATAAATTAATATCTACAGGAGGTTGGTTGTCATGAATTACAGGCCACAACTTATCAATCTGGTACTGGCGATTATGCTGTTAATCAGCGCGCTTGGCTATATTCCCACCCCAGTGCAGGCAGCACCAGGTGGATTACTTATCAGCCAGGTTTATGGTGGGGGAGGCAATAGCGGCGCATATTATACGCATGATTTCATTGAGCTGTTCAACGCGGGAGATGCACCGGTAGACATCACCGGATGGAGCGTGCAGTATGCGTCCGCTTCAGGCACAACTTGGGCAGTTACAAGTCTTTCCGGCACTGTGCAACCGGGTAGTTATTACCTTATCCAGCAGGCACAGGGGGCGGGTGGGGAAGAACCATTGCCTACACCGGATGCTACCGGAACCATTTATATGTCTGCGACAAACGGTAAGGTAGCTTTGGTAGATAACTCAACAGCCTTATCGGGGAGCTGTCCTTTAGGTGTTGTTGACTTTGTTGGGTACGGAGGCAATGCGAATTGTTTTGAGGGATCAGGCTCAACTGGGACATTATCAAACACAACAGCAGCCATCAGGAACTCAGGCGGGTGCACGGATACAGATGATAATGCGGCTGATTTTTCAGTTGGTGAGCCAACACCGCGCAACAGCACATCGCCCACAAATGTCTGTGGCCTGGAACCTGAGATTGATCTAAAGATAAATGAATTTGTGTTTAATCATGTAGGTACTGATACCCATGAATATATCGAAGTGTTTGGCGAACCTAATACGGACTATTCTTCGTATACCCTTCTCCAGATAGAAGGAGACTTCTCCGGAACTGCAACAGGTCTAATTGATAGTGTGCACCATGTTGGTGAGACCGATGAAAATGGAATTTGGTGGACAGGCTATTTATATAATAAATTGGAAAACGGAACGGTCACCCTATTGCTTGTTAAAGATTTTAACGGGGCAGTGGGAGACGATATTGATACCGATGATAATGGTGAAATTGATACAACTTATTGGTCTGAAATTGTAGATTCTGTGGCGGTTAGTGATGGTGGTGCATCCGATCACACCTATGGAATGCCGGTACTTAGTGCATACTATGATGGCTTACCTTATACTCCTGGCGGTGCTTCACGTATTCCAGATGGCTATGACACAGGATCATCCAGTGATTGGGTGCGTAATGATTTTGATGGAGCAGGCATTCCGGGATTTACCGGTTCAATTCAATTGGGCGAAGCTTACAACACCCCTGGTGAACCTAACATGGTATACACTCCCCCGCCAGAAGCCTGCGGCGATCCCTTCACCCCCATTTTCGACATCCAGGGAGATGGTATGACCACACCTCTGTATGGGCAGGAAGTTGCCACCGAAGGTGTCGTAGTGGGTGATTTCCAGGTTGGGAAAAACGGTTTCTTCATCCAGGATCCGGTTGGTGACGGTGATGAGAATACTTCAGATGGGATTTTTGTTTATGCACCTTTGAGCATGGAGGTCAACGTTGGAGATCACGTGCGCGTGCGCGGAACTGCAACTGAATACTATGATTTGACTCAGATTGGTTCGGTCATCCAGGTCTGGTCGTGCGACATTGGGATTCCATTGCCCGACCCAGTCGAACTGGCACTGCCCGTTGAAAGCGTGGATGATTTTGAACCCTACGAGGGCATGTTGGTCACATTCCCGCAAGCTCTGGTCATCTCTGAGTATTACAACTTTGGTCGTTTTGGCGAAATTGTGCTGACATCTGAACGTCATATAACCCCAACAGCTATGTATGCACCTGGTCCAGATGCGATTGCGGCAGCTCAAGCCTACCTGCTGGACAGGATTACCCTGGACGATGGCAGCAACGTTCAGAATCCAGATCCTGCCATGCACCCCAACGGGTTGGAATTTAATCTCGATAACCTCTTCCGCGGTGGCGACCTGGTAGCGAACGTCACTGGTGTTATGGATTATGGCTTTGGCATTTACCGCATCCAGCCCACTCAAGGTGCGGATTACACGCCCACAAATCACCGCACGGAAAGTCCGGAAATTGGGGAGGGCGACATCAAAATCGCCAGCTTCAATGTCTACAATTATTTCACAACATTAGATAACCAAGGGAATATTTGTGGTCCTTTGGGCGATATGGAGTGCCGCGGAGCTGATAATGCAGAAGAGCTGCAACGGCAGCGAGCCAAAATCCTGGCAGCACTGTCTATCATCGAGGCGGATGTGGTCGGCTTGATGGAGGTTGAAAACGATCGACCTGGTCCAGATCCAGATTATGCGGTTGCAGACCTGGTGGCTGGGTTGAATGATCTACTGGGCGAGGGCACTTATGATTACATCGCAACTGGGGCGATCGGCACGGATGCCATCAAAGTTGCCCTGATTTATAAACCAGGTGGGGTTACCCCAGTGGGAGAGTATGCCATCCTGGATTCAACTTATGATCCAGACTTCCTGGATGACTATAACCGGCCAATCCTGGCGCAGACATTCATGGATAACCTTTCCGGTGAATTGTTTATCGTGGCGGTCAACCATCTAAAATCTAAGGGTTCCAGTTGTGAGGCAGTGGGAGACCCAGACCTGGGCGATGGTGCCGGCAACTGCAACCTGACGCGCGATAAAGCTGCCAGGGTACAGGTTGAATGGCTTGCCAGCGATCCAACCGGGACGGGTGTGGAGTATTCCCTGATCATTGGAGACTTGAATTCCTATGACAAGGAAGATCCGATTAATACAATCAAAGCTGGAGCGGATGGAATCCCAGGAAACGAAGACGATTACCTTGATATGATCTACGAAATACTGGGAGAGGCAGCCTACAGCTATGTCTTTGATGGTCAGATTGGTTATCTTGATTATATAATGGTCAGTGCAAGCCTATCTGATTTTGTCACTGATCTGGCGATCTGGCATATCAACGCTGACGAAGCCAGCTTGATTGATTATGACACCACGTACAAGAAACCAGCTCAAGCGGCAATTTACGCACCTGACGCTTACCGCTCGAGCGATCATGACCCTGTGATCATCTCACTGACATTTGATTATGAACTGATTGCGGTGGATATCAAACCAACCTCATGTCCCAATCCATTAAATGTAAAAGATCGGGGTGTGCTGCCGGTTGCAATTCTAGGCAGCGAAAACTTTGATGTAACCCAGATCGACCTGTCAACGGTTAAACTGGAAAACGTTTCTCCACTACGATGGAACTACGAGGACATCGCTGCGCCATTTGAGCCCTACATTGGAAAGGCTTGCGAATTAGATTGCAGTACAGATGGTCCAGATGGTTACCTGGACATCATCCTACATTTCAGCAGCCAGGCGGTGGTTGACGCTCTTGGTGATATTGCAGATGGAGATGTTCTGGTACTAAGCCTGACAGGAAACCTGTTAGCGGAAAACGGAGGCACTCCCATCATTGGGGAAGACGTGGTCTCTATCATGAAGAAATAGGACATTGAGAATGCCCGCTCACAGGGAGTACCTGGTGGAAACCAGATTGTAGCCAGTCAGGTAAAAGAAAAGCTGCTCCCCGATATCGTGTCGAGCTGCACTCATACTGCTGCTTTGCTCCGGTGATGTGGACTCGAACCTCAAAAGCGGGAGACCGGCAGGGCTAATAGCGATGCGTGCAATTAGCCCTGCCGCTTGATAAGTATCCGTTATATTTGCTGGTGGTGACCCGGGCTGATCTGTTGCGGGTAAGTTCACATGGTATCTTTGTCCACCCTTAAGTGATAGCAGCAACCATAATCTAAAATCACACCCTCACGATGCTTTTACATAGGAAAGCCTTTCGCAAATGAAACCTTCCTGCAGCTTGAATATATCCACCCCGCGCAGGTATGCTTTCTCGCCGGTATCATCAACCCACTCGTATTTCCAACGCAGGACACAGCGGTAACCCAAACCGAAAATCTCCTCGATCTCTATGTGGATGTGGGGTGACAGGCGGAAGAAGTCGTGGAAGTATAAACTGATTTCAGCTTTGCCTGAGTAAACAGCACCATCTGGGGCTGGAGTGTAGTCTTCGTAAATACAATCGTCGCTGATGAGCTGCATTATCCCGGGGATATCATGGCGGTTAATAGCTTCACAGAAGGCAAGCACGGCGCGGGTTGCCGACTCTAACTTCGACAAACGAATGGGGCTCATTCAGGTAATGTCCTTCCAGCACAGCTGCCTTGCCCAATCCCAGTTGGTGGTAGTCTGCATCGGTGGCGACTGGCTCGATCAAGCGTATAGCCGGTCAAGCAAGAAAGCATAGATCAGGGCGACTTCCTCGAGGGCTTTATAGCGACCCGAGGCGCCTGCGTGACCGGCACCAAATTCGGTATGCAGCAGCACCAGGTTGTTGCAGGTCTTCAGCTCTCGTAAGCGGGCGGCAAATTA